>NZ_JAAHHE010000167.1:0-14211 GCF_010692525.1 Moorena sp. SIO3B2 | reverse complement strand
GGTTTAAATGCAGTAGCGTTTTCGGGATTTGCTTGTGCTCACCGTATTGCTGTGGATTTGGGATTCTAGGTAGAATGCTTCTTAGGGAACAGCGGGGGAATAGGCAATAGGGAACAGGCAAGCTAGCAATAGGCAAGCTAGCAATAGGCAATAGGGAACAGGCAAGCTAGCAATAGGCAAGCTAGCAATAGGCAATAGGGAAAAAATCCTGTGTACGTCATTAATATGAGAATCGCTATAAAATATAGCGGTTTGCGACTTTGTTAAGTACATATTTATGGTTTTTTATAGAACAGGGAACAGCGGTTCACCGGAACAGGGAATAGAGCAATTGGCATCCAATCTAAGTTATTTATTATTGCCAATTAAGAAGTGGAATTTATCTTTTTTGTCCCATTTTCATAATTAACTTATCTGCAAAGGGCTATAAGTATTCAAACGCCAATCAGATCACACTCGCCACAGTTCCCAAACCTCCTTCTGTTTCCCTATTCCCTGGGTGCATCTCACTTGTGCAAAAACACTCTTCGGCAATAGAAAGCTAATATCATTTTATGACAATTACCTTTAATAAAAATCTCCCCCATCTCCCCACCCTCCCAGGGTTATTTCATTCTGGATCTAGGTAACGAGTTTACAGTCTTTCAGCCATCACTAACCGGAATTATCGAAGGCTGAAAAGACGTATCCTCGTAAATGCATAAAATATTGCAATTTAGAATGAAACAGCCCTGCCACCCTCCCCACACTTACCACCCTCCCCACACTTCTTTTAGTTATAGATTTACAAATATGAGATGCACCCTATTACCTCAGGGTAAGCTCATATAATTTTGTATAAAATGTACTTTACAAAACTATTCAAGTATCCTCCTAGACCAAAAATTAAAGTCAAACTATAATCAAGTTTTAATCTGAGTTTAAAAACGGATAAATAGCAAATGATTAAGGGTTTTGGTTCTCAATTAAAAACCCAAATAAACTTTGAATGTAAACAAGTAAAAAGCCAACAGTTAAACTCCATCAATGCTATCGAATCTAACTTATTAAGTTATGTCGAATATATCGAAGATCCTAGAGTCCAAAGAACTCAAAAACACCTCCTAAAAGATATTTTAGTAATCGCTATTTTAGCCGTCATTGGAGGTGCAGAGGGCTGGGAGGACATGGAAAATTATGGGATTGCCAAACAACAATGGTTAGAATAATTCTTAGACTTACCCAATGGTATCCCCAGTGATGATACTTTTCGACGAGTTTTTGTTCGCGCAGCGTCTCCGAAGGAGAAAAGAATTCATCCCGATGCTTTAGAACAATGTTTGGCTAAATGGCTTCAAAGTATGCTCGGTTCGATTGCTGGATAGATTGTTCCTATAGATGGGAAAAGTCTCAGAGGTTCTTATGACCGTAATCAAGGAGTAAAAGCCCTGGGGGGGCGACAAGCGCCCTGTAACCCTTGATATATCTTAAATTGAGCGAATTATGGTAAAAAAAGATAGGCCATAACTTGTCAATACGACCAATAAGATTGAAAATGCTACCATAATTATATCAAAAACATCTAAAAAATCTACTTTCTAAATCTCAATTATTGTTTTTTTACCTTCTAATAAGAATTAGACAAGACCCCAAAAATATCAAAATTAAAAAAATCGCAGAGTCACTCCCTTTACCCATTCAATTTAACTCACGACGTAAAAAACTACAGAGATTTTTATCTTTGCCAGTATTTGAGGTCAAATATTTGTGGTTTCCAATTATTCGAGAATGGATAAATCAAACATGTACGTGCATAGCAAAAAATCTATTTAGCTATCGATAGAACTAATTGGTTTGAAGTTACCGTAAGACAGTTGAGCCTTTAATGTCGGCAGGCTATGAGTAAAAGGGTTAAATCTTGTAAATAAGGCTCAACGTAATCAGGTTTCGTCCGGAAAAACTATAATTTGTTAATGATTAGTATCATTTATAAAAACCGAGCAATTCCTAAGGTGCGCTTGACCTTGGCGAATTAAATTCGCCACGGGTCGCACCTGTTTATTTTGAACTTCTATCAAAGTTGGTATCAAGCAATATTTCAGAGACGAAACCTTGAACAGGGTCGCCTTATTACAAAAGAGTTAACCCTTTTATGCATAACCGATTACCCATAAAGGCTCCACTGTTCTACGGTAACTTCAAGAGCAAAAACAAATAATTTTAAATATTATAGGGCTATTTTATAACTATCAAATTCTGTTTTTAGGAGACCGAGATTTTTGTTCGGTTAAATTGGCTCAATGGCTAGATACACAAGGGTTGAAATTTTGTTTTATACTAAAATAATCGTGATTGAACTAAAAAAGTCTGGTTTGTTTTCCTTAAAGAATTGTGGATAAAAACCGGTAATATCTTTATTTATTGAAAATGTAAAAGTTACAAATACCAAAAAAGTTAAAGGATTTAGTGTCGCCTGTAAATGGAAAAAGAGTTATCGAAAATATGTGACAAAAGAAGGTTGGTTTATCCTAACAAACATGAACAGTAATTGTGAGGCGATTGCTGCCTATAAAAAGCGATGCAGAGGTGCGACCCGTGGCGAATTTAATTCGCCTACGGAAAACGCACCATTACGGTCTTGGGGGTCTCCACGGGGCAAACAGCGGTGCGGACGCAGGTTCCGCACACAGACCCAAAACCATGAGCGACTGCCGTGGTTCCCCCCACTCGCTATTGCATCAAGACAGGTATGAGAGCTAGGTCGCTTATACAGTCTACTTTTTAGCTCTAATGTCGCCCCCCCAGGATGTCTACAGACCTACTTTTTTTAACCATAAAATGGTACAACCTTTACATAGCAAGCATTTGAGCCTGTTTCGTCACCCCGTCAGCGATTTTCCCAGATGATTCCGATGAATGTCATGATTTTCGGGATTTTCGGGATTCTCAGCCTGAAGAGTTTCAAAAGCTTTGGTGAACCGAGTTTGGGAAGATTCCTGGCTGGTTGGAGAAGTCGGGAATCTCAACCAGGGTAAACGCCTATAATTTGGTATAAATTGTAACATAAAAAATTTAATTAACTCAATTTTTTTTTAAGTCGAATAAATCGAATCCTAAAGCAGTTTTTTTGTTCTATTTCAACGAATTTTCCGCTGACTTTGAACAAAAATCACAGGAGCATTTGCTTACGCAACGAGAATTTCCAGATCTCTCAAATCCACCAAGGATAACACGGCAAATAATTGAGCAATGTTTCGGGCTTGTTGACAATCAACCGATCGATTATAGATTTTTGATACTATTGTTTATTTTTTTGATGTAATTTTTGATACAAATTTTGAGGCGTTTACCCGGGAATCTCAACCCTAGTTGCGAACGCGCCCCGCTTGACCTACGGTCAATCGCTTTTAGCGTGGCCTACGGCCAATCGCGCAGCGGCTTGGAGCATCGCATTTCTCTAGTTTTATCTGCCACAGACAAGTGACAGGATCCGCAATTTTAGGCATTTGGGGAAATCTTTGAGTATTTCATTTAGCGGTTCTCATATTAATGCGGTACACAGGATTTTTTTACCTATTCCCTATGGCGTATTCCCTATGGCGTATTCCCAACCCATGCCAAGTTACCTGATCCGAAGTTCCTTATGCCCTGTCTTGATGCATCAATAGCTAATTAGGCCATGATAGAGTGTTTGATCAAGGCTCTGATTATTAAAAATATTAAATTAGTATTAAAAATATTAAACAACTTTGCCAAAGCGTCCAGCAGTTTTCATAAGATTAAGTTATAATAGAGATATTATAAATAAATACTCATAATTAGATCTCAAAAAATAGATCTCAAAAATAGATAGATCTCAAAAAAGTAGATCTCAAAAGAGTAAAATCTGCTCACCGCAGCCCAAACAGTAAAATCAGATACTAAAATCAGCACCCCGGTTGTGCATAGACGGGGCTTCCAAACATCCCAAGATTTTCTGTGAATCAATTCCTGCCAGTCTGGAACTTTCTTCTATCTAGAGTGTGGCTAGTTGGGCAACAATAAACTGGGCGGAAATTAGAAGTGAAGGTTAAAAAAACTGGATAGTTGGAGATAACCATGATGGCTATTACTCGTTCGGAACATCTGCCAGATCTAGAAAGTGTGCATCGGGAACTCAACCGCCGACTCACCCATTTCATGAATAGCGGCGAGGGAGGATTTCCAGGGATGACGTTTATGCCCTATGCAGAGATCGAGGAAACTCCTAAAGCGGTTTACCTGACACTAGAAATTCCAGGCATGGAAGCCAAAGACCTTGATGTTGAACTGACCGAAGACTCTGTTTGCATCAGTGGCGAGCGCAAGTCAGCAGCTAGGACTAAAGGAATAGGTATGGTACGCTCGGAACTACGCTATGGGAAATTCAAACGGGTTATTCCAATACCAGCCAAGATTAACAGAAATCAGGTTGAAGCTGAATATCACAACGGCATGCTGAAACTAACCCTGCCTAAAGGGTTAGTAAACAGCTAGAGAAAATGTTGCAGAGTCTACCAAAAACTCTTATTATTTGTTAGACTTAAATTAGGGTAACACCGACAGGGATTATTATGTAACTTAAATTAAAGCCGAAAACCAAGGGTTTAATAGTTGCGCTGTAATCCCGGTGGAACGAACTTTTTTGACATTTTTATGGCGCTCGCGGGATATTCCTGAGGGCTTTGGGAGATACCCCCTGGATGCGATCGCATCTTGCATTGGCGAGCTAGAGTTTACCTTTGGTAGATTATGGTAGCTAAAAAGTATCGGTAAGCGTAAATCTTCAACCTTTTCAGGGAGTGAAAGTCAGTGACCTGAGGGGGTGAAAACAAGCCTAACAATGGTGCTTGTCACCCCTTCAGGTTGCTTATTGACTGCCTTGCCTGTTTGATCATGTCAATTAAGGTGTAGTGAGCATCTTCAGAATCTTTAAGTACATGATCAAACGTAATGCGCACAGTGGAAGACTCCCCCTTAACTTTTGTGATGATCGTCATGCCTTGAGCATCAATGGAAACCATTTCTGCTTCTTCTGTATCAGGGGAATTACCGAAAGTCTGAGCATACAGTGCCACAGCATCAGCATGATCATCGTTCATGTGCTTACAAATGCGATCGCTTACCTCAGGAGACAATGGGTCAGACATGATTAACTGAACAAGTATAGTGATCAAAACAAGTATCTTTATCAAGATATCAGGTTTCCCTTCTCAAAACAGTCAGGAATTACCCAGCTGAAACGAAAAATTAAGGTTTTAGGCAATAGGTAACCGCCAACGGCGAACGGGGATATCAGAATTACAGACCTTTGACAGGTCTGGGTGGATATACTGTCTATGGGGAACTCCTGATTTCCTTATTAGCAGTTGACTAGCTTGGAGGATAGAATTCATAGGCACAGCGGTAATTCCAACCTGTGTAAAATTCCGAGGGTGCCTGTTTCAGCATCAAGTTAGCTGATCTGATGGGTGTTTTCTGATATATTCATTATTAGGTATGAGCATTTCCTCTGATTCAAGAAGGTATGTTAAATAGTAATCCCTAAGGTCAAGAGCTACCGGGATATCGGGTGTACTCAGCTAAATCGTCAGGGTTAGATTATCAGGGTAGACGACTCAGTTAAACACCTTTACACTAAAAGCTTGATAAATACTTATGAAGATACTGTGACGGTATATCAATTGGCTGCTATCAGCATAATTCATATCATTCTCAGTGATATCTAAATAGTGGTGCTTACCCTAGTTTACGAAGGTAAAACTTGCTGGGTGTCCCAGAAGTATATTTAGGGCTTGTGATCTAGAACACATCTAAAAGACGATCTAGATCTCCAGACAGGCGTGCTATCTATCATCCTACTGGTGTGACTTTTGTAAGCGTATTTATGGGAGTTTGATCACTTCCAATACCTAGGAATTAGTGGTCAAATAGAAAGCAGTCACTACCCACTTCGAGTGAGTAGAAACAGGGAGGGTTGTCATGCAAACTTTAAAACAGGGATCCAAGGAGTGCAATGTCATGGCAAAGTTGGCGGACAAACTGGAAAGAGAATGGCAGTCGCGCTTGTTGAGTGACTGTCCAAACCAAAATCCAGCCATCAGCTCCAGTATTGTACAGTGGTTAATTGGAGAAGATAAAGAGGGGTTTGACACTCTCACTCAGAGCAAACTGGCAATCGCTGTCCAAGCCATGGAGTATCGTTACAGAATTTTGCAACAGCGTTACTTGGGGGTGCCACCAGAACGTTCCTATCGCAATTTGACCACCCGCTTAGCCAGTCTAGTTACCTTACGCAATAAAATCCGCACTTGGGTGTCCCTAAGTCGCGATCGCCAAAGGGCTGTGGTGGATGTTCTCCAAGAAGTGATTCAGGAATTATTAAATAGCGATCGCTATATCCAAAAGCAAATTGCCTGGATTAGACAATGTACCTTCGAAGAACCGCTGCGCAATGCTTTATTATTAACTACTCTTGAAGAGTATTGTCTGCGCCCGATTCGCAACCAGCCCTTAGTTGTCTATCGGTTTGTCAACTTTCTGCGTCGGTCTCAACGTGGCGGGATGACCCATGTGCCGGAAGGAGACATGGTACGTTTAGTGTCAGAGTCAATCAATCCGGAAGGGGAAACCGATGCCCCAGTGAGTCTATTGGATAACCAAGCCATTACTAATTATCAACATAAGCAGGCTTGGGAAGAGAAACAAAGCCTAAGGATGTCCGTATCTAAGGAATTTGAGGCTTACTTAGAGAAAAACTTAGGGTCTGAGGCGGCCCTTTGGCTGCGACTTTACTTGCAAGGTCAATCTCAAGAGGCGATCGCTCGTCGCCTAAATTGGCCGATCAAGAAGGTCTATCGTCTACGGGAAAAAATTAGTTACCATGCCATTCGTGTCTTTTCCATCAATGGGGTAAAAGGCAAACCAGACTTAGTAGCAAGTTGGCTGGAAACATCCTATACTGAGCACAGTTTTGGACTAACCCCAAGGCAATGGCAAGAATATCAGCAAAAACTGACCCCTGAGCAACAGCAGTTGCTGGATAAGTTGAAAGCTGGTCATACCTTCGAAGCGATCGCTAACGATCTTAACTGGAGAAGTAACCAGGTGATGGGTGAATGGAACAAACTCTATCTAGCAGCTCAAGCCCTGCGCAGTGCTTCGGCAAGTTGAGGTTTGAATTTTATTATCCAATAAATCGCGCTAATTTATAAATAAGTGATAGGTATTAATTAGTATAGCTACAAGGAGCTACAGCCAAAAAACACTAATTTACTGTCATCAAAAAAAATGGGTCTGAAACCCCGTCCTTCTAGGAGACGAAACCTTAGGGAGTGGAGCCTTATTACAAAAGACTTAACCCTTTTACCCATAGCAGACTAACCATAAAGGCTCAACTCCCTTACGGTAACTTCAACGGACGGCTTTGTGCTATAATAGCAGAAGACGCAATGACCCGAAAAGGAAGGGTGAAACTCCCAGCAGTGGGACGCCTTGGTTAAATGGTAGTTACTCGAAATGGGGACTCGGTCTAAGACTCCAATTCCAGCCCAATGCCACGCAAGAGGCGCGACCCCGTAATTTAATTCGCCTAGGAGGCGTGCGCCTGAGTCTTTTTGGAAAGCGAATCAAAGTACTTAAAAAAAAAGTAGACTCAATGACATTTCTGTCGGAGAGAGTAGAGGCAATTGGCACCGCCAATTGGACTATCAACCCCATGTTGGTAGTTGTTACGAGCAATGCCCCAAAAGGGTACCTCCGCGCTTTGAATCCTCGCGCCTTTAGGCCGGGGAGTGTCAAACTAATTTACTGCAATAGGGTATGGAAACCAATTGAGACGATTGTCCATGCCCTATTTTTTTTACTCCTCACCTGACAAGGGCTAATGCCACCACACTAGTTATCACTTTTTAGCTATAAACTGACCTTTAAGGGATTGAATCTCCCCTGATAATTCTTGGCGTGTTTCGACTTTGAGTAGATAACGAGCTACAAACCAGATAGTATAGCCAATACCCACTAATTCAAACAACGGTGCCATCAGGGGAATATCGTTAATTGCATCCAGCACCGCCAAAGTGATCTTAACAGTCATGAACCCAGCGAGCAAAAGACCAATGGTAAGCAAGGGTTTTTGGTAATTGCTAACAAATCCGCCGATATATTCCGGCAATTGTGACAAAATGTCTGTAAGAGTTTGCAACCATTCCTGCCACGGTTGGGTGAGTTCTGGCTCAGGAGCAGTGAGTTTGGCTATAGCACCAGGTTGATCAACTTTGAGGTCTACTTTCAGCTGTTTTTCATCCTCAAGGGTAGTTTCATTGGTGCTGCTTTGAGTATATGCAGATGCTTGGGGATTTGACGTCATATTTCCTCCAAAATTCTATTAAAGCAGGATATTCTATCGTTTGAGTAAGGCAGCTGCATAAGAGTACAGACTGACTAACTGTTGCCCATGTTATCAAAAGTTTCATAATGACCTGCTAGAGGTAAGCATCCGTAGGTATGGGGTGATTTATAGCCAACTGGTCACCATCCCACTGGTCCCCAAATAGCTCAGCAGCACAACAACTGGTTAGGGAAAATCTAAAGATTTTGTTAAAATACTGAAAAATAAGCTTCCAGGAGAACACCTCCAATCATGAGCAACACCCTATCCCAAAAGCAAGTTGTTATTTCCCCTTCTATCCTGTCAGCTGATTTTAGCCGACTGGGAGAAGAAATTAAGGCTGTGGATGCCGCAGGCGCTGATTGGATTCATGTTGATGTCATGGATGGTAGATTTGTCCCTAACATCACCATTGGTCCTCTAGTTGTTAAAGCCATTCGCCCGATTACCGAAAAGCCACTGGATGTCCACTTGATGATTGTGGAACCAGAAAAGTATGTGGCAGACTTTGCTCAGGCAGGCGCTGACATTATATCTGTTCATGCTGAACACAATGCTTCACCCCATCTGCACCGCACTCTGTGTCAGATTAAAGAATTGGGTAAGCAAGCAGGTGTTGTACTTAACCCCTCCTCATCCTTGGATTTAATTGAGTACGTCCTAGAAGTCTGTGACTTGATCCTGATTATGAGCGTCAATCCTGGCTTTGGTGGTCAAAGCTTTATCAAAGAAGTTGTGCCAAAAATCCGCAAACTGCGTCAGATGTGTGATGAGCGTGGTCTTTCTCCCTGGATTGAAGTTGATGGGGGACTCAAGGTTAACAATACCTGGCAAGTGCTAGAAGCCGGAGCGAATGCGATTGTGGCTGGCTCGGCTGTATTCAAGGCACCAGATTACGCAGAGGCAATTAGCGGTATTCGTAACAGCAAGCGTCCTGAACCCGAGTTAGTAATTGCCTAATCGGAACGATCCCGATTAGGCAAATCTTAATCAGAGGTCGAGGGGCTGATAAGAGTAGGTTTTTAACAAAGACTTGAGTATAGGGTGTAGGGTGTGTCGAAGCGATTCAGCGCCTTCATGAGGGGGTTGGGGTTGGGTTTGACCCTGATCTAAAAAACCTACTCCCCACTCCCTACTCCCTACTCCCTACTCCCCTAAGGTCATAAGTACCTCAGCCAATTGAGAACTGCTATAATCTGCAAAACTTTCGCTCGCGGTCAAATTCTGGATTTTGCCAAGAGAAGGCAAAATGGCTGACTGAGTTAATTTGTGGTGTCACTCGGCGCAATGCCTGCATCTGGTTTTCTAGGGAAGGACGATTTTTTATAGATCTTCCCCAAGTTCCTGCTAATGCTGGTTTTACGTCTGTTTCCGACGATGCCCACTTAAACACCCGTTTGACTAAATTAGCAATACAACCGGTGTGACCACAAACACCATAAGACATGGGATGCCATTCCAGGGAACGAGGAAAATGTTCCCAAGGCTGTAGTCGGGAATCATAACCCATGCGACCTACAACTTGGTTGCCATCGGGGAAAAACACTGCACCGGCTTGTACCCCAGCTCGCTCTGCTGCTAATTCGCCTAATTTGAGAAAGTCTAATATCCCCTGAGCCGCGTGAGCAACACTTAGTTGCCACAACTGCCATTGTATAGTTCGAGTACTCTCTCTTGGGGAAGGAGTGCGACCTTGCCAGAGGGGGGTTTGTTCATCAGGGTAGAGCTTTTTGACAGCTTTTATATCCCTAGTGCTAATGGAACCCTTACTCAGATAGCGCCGAATTAGCTCCTTACCTTGATTGTTACCAGCCCGTTGATATAGGGCTTGCTTAGCTGCATCACTGTAAATCCAAAGATCCTTGACACTGCTGGCCACAGACTGGGAACCTGAACCACGGGGATAGCGAATGTAGTCGAATAAAATCCCATCGGGGCGTCGCTTTAATACACCCTTAAGCATCTCATAGTAGTCTACCTGGGCTTGTCGGTTGTAAGGGTCGATAAATACTTGAGAGCCATCCTTAACTACAGACAAACTTGTCTCTCCTCGACCATTGCGGGCAAGAATCTGTTGGCGCTCGGCACGATGACCGTAGGTATAACCAAAATTCATCGTAAACATCCAGGCATATACCTGCAAACCCCGTTCACGACCTTTTTGAATCGCCTGGGCTAATAAATCTACGTTCTCAGTCCCCGGTTGTTGTATGACTGACGGCCAAGGAGTACGATTATCTGCCTTTGGTAACAGGACGCGACCATCGTAAAATACTTCAACGTAGACTTGATTGTAGCCTTGGTTCACAATACGGTCTAGGGTTTCCTCAAGGGCTCCAGGACGAGCATCACAGGGATATAAGCGCACCCAAATTGCTTGATTTTGCGGCCAGGTTTGGGAACGACACTGCTGTAAGAAACTGGCGTGTGCCTGGATAATGGTTTGGTAGCTGATTTTAGAGTCTGAGTTATTCTTTAAGGAATTAACTCTTAAGCTTTCTTTTTGAGCGATCGCTTCCTGAGTAAAGTGGCAATAAGCTTTTGTTTTTGCCTCAGCTGTTGGTACCAACCAACACTGACTCAACAGACTACTTCCTACTGCAAGGGCGGCAATCAAGCTACGATGTAGACCTTGCCGGTGTTGCCTCCGTTTACCAAAACTGTTATACATTCCTAGAAACACTACAAAAGAACAGAAAGTTAGCCAAAAGCCAGCTAACTCATCCCCGATTGGTTCAATATCTTTGACATCTCCCCCAGGTGCAGCATCAGGGATTCTAAACGGATACTACGAGAGGGTCAGCAAGTCACTAACTCGTTTTCATCCCCGCCGTTATTGCACAGGGGTTTTTAACTATGATTTTTTCTAAAATTAGCTTTAGCTAGTTATGATCTAGTTTAGGGATAGAAAGGGAAACACCAAGGGAGGGGGTAGAGGTAAATCTATAAGTAAATCTATATCGTTTTATTTGATGCATATATCATTAAATTTGTCAACTTTAGATTATACTCCATTAATTATTAGTTAACTAAAGCCCTAGTAGTGATCAACCCTATAATAATTAGTCTAACCCCTAACCGCTAACGGCTGGCATTACCTTTAAAGGTTTTCAGCTCTCTTAGCAACTGTTCCGGAAAATTCTTACTGATTACGAGAGTTAGGGTAGGAGCAGGGAAAGAATTGGCCAATAGTTTTAGATCATCGATAATCCTACCCTCCCTTGCCTGGGATGTTCTCAAGAAACCTGAAGATAGGACAGGTTTATACTGGCAATTTTTTGTTCACCCGGCTTATGCCTCGCCTACAATAGGCGAGGTGTGGACAGCTTAAGCGCCCCGTTTGAGAGAACGCTCGACTTGGGAAAATTCCTGCTCTAGACGATCCTTCACCTTTTTCGGTAAAGGGCGATTGGGATAGGAACTGTAGTAACCAGCCAAGGAATTGACAGCAGTTCGCATGGTAGTGAAGGAATTGAGGGTAGACACAGATCTATCTCTGCGGTAGCGCGAGGCATAGTCATTCATCAGTAGAGTGGCTTTTTCACGAATTGCCGTCTTATCTGGTGAATCTTCTGGTAATTCAAGGGCTTGTCTTAATTCTTGTAGAGCAGTTATTGTATCCTGACGGTAATCTCCTGTTAAGCCTGTACCACTTGAGGCACAACCAGTTAAACCGATAACCATAACCAGTACCAGGGCAATAAAACCTGATAAGTAGCGCTTTATTAGCATGATTGACATCAAATCCAATTTTATAATCAGATTTGATCCTATCTTGAATTGGTACTGGGGGGAGCATCCCCATCAGAAAAAAAAATCCCACGGGCGTGTTGCCATGGAATGTGTAGTCTCAGATCAAATCTGCCACGAGTTGGGTTTGAAACACAAGGTTTCGCTACATTTCGCCCCATTTTAGGGCAAAATGTGAGGGGGATTTAGCCGAAACGCCCACTAACATAGTCCCTGGTGGCTTCCTGCTGAGGATTTTGGAAGATGACTTCAGTTCTATTGAACTCTACTAAATAGCCTTGTTTACCACCTGTTTCCGTTGCCCTAGCGTTATAGAAAGCTGTCATGTCTGCTACTCGGGTAGCTTGTTGCATGTTGTGGGTAACGATAACAATGGTGTATTTTTCTTTCAGCTCGTGCATTAGTTCTTCCACTTTGAGGGTGGAGATGGGGTCAAGAGCGGAGCAAGGTTCATCCATCAACAACACTTCTGGCTTAATGGCTAAGGCGCGAGCAATACACAAACGCTGTTGTTGACCGCCAGATAGAGACAGACCACTCTGTCTTAGTTTATCTTTGACTTCATCCCAGAGGGCAGCTTGTCGGAGACTGCGCTCCACTAATTCATCCATGTCCCCTTGATAGCCATTAATCCGGGCTCCGAAGGCAATATTTTCATAAATGGATTTGGGAAAAGGGTTTGGCTTTTGGAATACCATGCCAATGCGGCGACGTACTTCTTCAATGCTGTTGTCAAACTTTTTATCATAGAGATTTTCGCCATGGAAGGTAATTCTACCTGTTACCATTGCTCCCGGAATCAGGTCGTTTAAGCGATTAAAACACCGCAACAAGGTGCTTTTTCCACAACCGGAAGGTCCGATAAAGGCAGTAACTTGGTTTTTCGGAATATCTAAATAGACATCTTTGACTGCTAAAAATGATCCATAGTAGACGGAAACTTTTTCAGCCCGTAAAACCGGTTCTTCTACTTCTAAATAAGAACTTGTGGACTCGATAACTTGGTTGGTATTCATAGTTAAATCATCTGTGTAATTGTTAACTTTTGAAATCAAAACTGAAAACTTTTCCATTCCTTTGAATCGGTATTTTAATAGTGGGTATTGTAAATTACTATCTATTGGTTTGAAATTTATTGCGCAGGAAAATTGCTCCAGCATTCATGACCAACAGCACTACCATCAACATCACAATTGCCGCCGCCGCGTTAGTGTGAAAGGCTTGTTGGGGACGGGAGATCCAGTTGTAAATTTGAATTGGCAGTGCAGTAAATGGATCTTGTGGGTTCATTGGCGGCCTGGTAATGAAGCTCAAAGCTCCGATAGTAATCAAAGGAGCAGTTTCCCCAATTGCCCTTGACAGTGCCAAAATCGTTCCTGTCAGGATACCAGGTAAAGCCAGAGGAAAAATATGCTCTCGAATCACTTGCCAGCGAGTTGCTCCTAAGGCATAACCCGCTTGACGCAAACTATTGGGAATTGCCCGTAGACTTTCACGGGTGGCAACAATAATGATGGGCAGAATTAACAACGACAGGGTTAGCGCACCAGTTAGTATGCTCCTACCATTAGTAATGGGAGCCAACCACCGGACAAACACTTGTAAACCCAACAAGCCGTAAATAATTGAAGGTACAGCAGCTAGGTTAGCGATGTTGATTTCAATAATCTGGGTCAACAGGTTGTCAGTGGCATATTCTTCTAAGAAAATCCCTGCCCCTACTCCCAAGGGAAAAGAGACCATTGCTGTTATCACCAACAGCCATACACTACCGATTAAGGGAGGAAAAATACCAGCTTGGTCTGGTTTACGGGAGGGAGGACTGCTGATAAATTGTCCATTAAGCCGGGGCAGACCATCGAGAAAAACATCAATCAGCAATACTGCCAGTATCACTAGCCCAAAAAAGATGGCAAGCCAGGCAGCAATGGCGAGGATTTTATCAAAGTTGTAGCGCTTGGGTAGCGCGAGGTTGAAGTAACCTGGGGAATCGTCTCCTAGAGGTTTTAGGTCTTGTGCCATTAGTCGTATTTCTCCCGAAAGCGACGGACAAACCAAAAGCTAAAGATATTTAG
>NZ_JAAHHE010000166.1:2115-14365 GCF_010692525.1 Moorena sp. SIO3B2 | reverse complement strand
ACTCGGATTTCACGAGGGGTGGATTTTCACCACCATGGTTACCAAGTTGTCTAGGTTCAGTAATTTGTCCTAGCGGTTAATCCCCCAAAACCCTTACGGGGCAAGGTTTATAACCAACGAATCGCACCTGATTGGTCATCTCAGGATGCTTTCTCATTCTGGTATTCCAATAGATTAGGTCTCCATCATAAGGGCTTCTGGTGTCTTTGACTTTTGTGTGTCTGATAATTTCTACCTTGGCATGTCTAGGTAAGTAATTATCTTTACTAGTCATAAACATCCATCTATCCTTTCCTAAGGTTCCCCAATATTTCTTGGTTACCCAGTTTTTAGATTTATTAGGATGCCTTCTGTATCCCCATCTTTGAAGCTTATTCCATAACATGTATCCTATTTTCTCGAATGTTTCTTTGCTACATACTGTTTTATTGTAGTTGCACCATCCGAGTATAATAGGTTTAAGGCATTTTATTAGTGCCTCTTGGGAGGCGGCTCTATGACGGTCTATTTTGTCTGAGAGCTGCCTATAATGTCTTTGGATGCTTTCTTTGGATGGTTTTATGATGGTCTTAAAACCTTGTTTTGACTGATTTTTACCTACATTGTATTGACGTATATTGAATCCTAGGAAGTCAAATCCGTCCGTTGTGTGGGCTATTTTTGTTTTACTTGGTTTTAATTCCAGCCCTATATCCTTCAACCATGTGCTAATAATTTTTTGACATTCTTCTACTGTGGTTTGGTCTTCGTGTATGATTACGAAGTCGTCAGCATATCTTATCAAACTCATTGCCTTTCTCTTTTGTGTTTTAGCCCTCCCTTTTATTTTTAATGTTTCTGCATATTGTTTGATGTGCTCTTCCATTCCGTGGAGGGCTATATTTGCCAGGAGTGGAGATATAACTCCACCCTGAGGAGTGCCCTCTTTTGTAGGTGAGAATGTTCCATTGTCCATCACTCCGGCTTTGAGCCAGGACTTTATTAGACGTCTTAAGGATGGATATGTATTTAATTTTGTTAGTAGCGTTTCATGGTTGATTTTGTCAAAGCATTTGGCAATATCTGCATCTAGAACCCATTTTTGTTTTTGGGCAATGGCTTTGAATATTGCTTCAATAGCATCGTGACATGAGCGTCCTGGTCTGAACCCATAAGAGTTGGGTTCAAATTTTGCTTCCCATTCAGGTTCTAATGCCTGTTTAGCAAGTGCCTGTAAAGCACGGTCATATATGGTCGGGATTCCTAAAGGTCGCTTTTCCGTTTTTCCAGGTTTTGGTATCCAAACCCTTCTTGTTGGTTTTGCCTTCTTATGGATTTTTAGGTTAACTACCAGGGCGAGTCGTTGCCTATGGGTTAAGGCTTCTTTCCCGTCTATTCCGGCAGTTTTCTTACCTTTGTTTTCCTGGGTAACCCGCCTGACCGCAATCATTTTGGCTGTCCAGGATTTCATTAGGGTCTTTTGTAGCTTTCTTACCACACGGACGTCACCACGTTGTGAGGCTCGATATATTCGTTTTTGTAACTTAAATAAGACTTTTTCTAGCTTACGCCAATTTACCCTATTCCATTCCACCGTCTGGTTTCCCTGGGTTTTAGACATATTCATTACTACTTACAACTATATCTTTTCCTATAGACGTGAATCTGTCGGCGTATCCTGGATGTTACTCCAGGTATTAGCTTTTGATTCAATCTTGCTCCCATATAACTTACGGCTAACTACCTACTCAGAATATTCGACCTTTCTGAGAGTATATATAGGAGTTACTTCGTTCCTGATAACCATTTTTTCGGACTTTTAGGGCGATACTATTCACCGGGAATTAGGGAAATCATTATGTAGAGCCAAAACTACATAATCCATTTGTTTTCCTTTAACTATTTGTTTGTAGCGTATCAAACCTTATTTCGCTACACCTATTTAACTCGGATGTATCTTTCTTGCGTACCCATGAGTCCCTGCCTGTTACTAACATCTGTTCAGGTTAAGGATGCTTCACTGTTCGACCCTTGCATTAATCTATGAGTTTGTTATGTTCATAAATCCGGGTAAGGCTGTCACTCGGATTTCGCGAGGGATGGAGTTTCACCATCATGGTTATCAAGTTATCAGAGTCAGTTTCCTGACCTAGCGACTAATCCTCCTTCTGACCTTTAATTGGTTTGAAGTTTCTAGTCAACGAATCGCACTTGGCTGTAGTAGTCTGGATTATTTCTTAAATCAGGGAGATGACAAACAAGAGGACAAGCATTAATGGAACAGCGATTCTGTTCATACCAGGCAAATCTATCCGCCAACAAATAGTTGTACTGGGCACAAAGCATTGACAACCAGTTATCAATTTTAGCTACTTGTTATTTTGTTGGTTTTAATCGGTATTGATACGCTAGTTTCATCCCTTGCTTCCTGTTTGATCGACCTACTATGATGATCACATGCCTGTACACATGCGACAACCCATAATGAAAGACAAGAAGTTGATTATCAGACTTACCGATTTTGAAAAAAGGCAGTTCTTACAGGAAGCAGAACGAAGAGGAATGACTCAATCTGAATTAATCAGAAGTTTAATAGCTCGTTTTCCTGTCCCGAAAGACTCTGTGCAAAATTCATCCCACACTCATGCTGCGCATGTTCGTTGTGGGGCTTCTTTTGCCGGACAGCTAAATGGAAACTAACTTGCTAACGGTTCTGATATCAGTTCCCAAGCATTGACATCGCTGACACCAATGCGCACTGGTACGTTAAGATAGTCCTCTACCAGGTAATAATCGGTCTCATAGCGGCCTAATGCGCCATCGGGACGCCTCAGCGTGTACTGGAATTTGGGAATGTAACGCTCCCGAGTCAATCGATCAATTAGTTCGTTATAGTCATCCCGACTATCACGCCACAAGTAGCGATAATTAAAGCCAGTCCACTGATGGGGTTGGAGAATACCCCGCTCTGGTGCAAGTAGGTCATTGGTGTGTAAGCAAACATCATTCCACATTGACGTAATTACTACAATTAGACCTTCTTCACGCTTTTCTTTGATAAAATCATTAACACGAAGGTAGTTGGCTCCTAGCAAATAGGTTCCATTTTGGGGTATTGGTCCGGTCATAGTTGTCTCGCTCCTGAGTATGGAGGTGGGAATTTGGTAAGGTCGCTCGCATCCGGGCCAGGATACAATAGCCCGTTGAAGCCTGAGTTTTTGAGCAGAGACAGCCAGCTCACTAGCATGTCGCCTTAGAGCGTAGGCCGCTAAGCGTGATGGTGCTTCAATATTGAAGCTTTCCGTGGTAACTGATAGATGGCACCCTGAGAAAAAGAAATTGTCCATTGTTGAAGACTGAAACCTAAAATGACACGCTGAGTAGTGAGTGTTGCTGTTAAGCAAGTTAAACCGGACCAACGGAGACTATGGCTAAGTACTATGGCTAAGTACTATGGCTAAGTACTATGGCTCACCTCTGCTTGTTGATCTATGGTTGTTGATCTAAGTAACCGACGGCTTCCATAGTACAGTAACTGGCAGGATTGATTTTAGCCAAAAATCGCTTCAAAAACCGATAATTTCTGTAAAAAATCCCCTCTGATAGCAATCACCATTGGCAGCTGTTAGTCCGATCACGGTTATTGAATCCTTGGCGACTCGCTGTTGCTCGACAATTTTGGAAAACCGTAGAAACAGCGATCGCGAATCTCCACTAACTCATCGGTTGTCCAAGGTTCATCATTGTTCTTGCATAGCACTACACCCAAACCAATCAGATCATCATCTGTGGGTCGGTTTCCTTCCAAGATGGCTTGGAGGTTTTCAACGCTAACTTCACTTAATCGTGATAGTTCTTCCAAGTTCCAGCCATGAATCAGATCAGCAATGGTAGGAGTTTGTGCTGGAACTGCTAATTGTTGGCTGCTGTCTAGGTACTGAAAAAATTTAGTCAGCGCATCTTCTAGTCCTTCACTGTAGTCAAGTTCGTGTTCGACACAGTAGTTGCGGAAGCGCTTTAGTAGATGTTTGGGAATATGTCCTCGCAGTAATGCATACCGGGGATCTGTCTTTTTGTGAACCAATGTCCTTGTCCTCTAGCTCCAGAGAGAGCAACATGTGATTGTCCTCTTATAAGTTTGGCACATTTTGTCACGATATACTTCTATTGGTATATCGTGATATCATGACAATGGGTTAATACACTGGTTAATACACTTAGGTAGTTACTACACTTACGGGGTTTATTTAAGTGTTTTACTATCGTGTTTTGTGTGTTCGTTCCTTTTGTCGCGATATATTTATATAGTTACATCACTATGTCGCGACGTCAAGACCAAAAAAAATATTTTTTTCCCCTTTCCCTGTGGCCTAATGCCTGTGGTAATGCCTGTTGCCCTTAAGTTTATTGGTGAAACGGTACAACCAATAGGGGTAATAATACGTATAGCAACCAACTCCAATTCCAGGAGTAATTCCAGGAGCTAGTACCAGTGGCAGACTCTGGCTCTGTCAAGAGTGCATCGATTCTCTCTTGGAAGCGACTGGGAGGCACAGGTCTACTAAAGGGAGCACAGAAATTTTCCGTAGTTATCATGGGACTGCTAACCATAGTCAACAGTGATTCTGCCAACAATAGGGCATCGACCCGTTTAGCGGCCCAATGGTCAGCACGGATTTCTCGTAGATTCAATAGTTCTTGCCACAATGACTCTGTATTTGGTAACCAAGCGGTAATTCGATGAATCCATCCTAGCCAGAAAAACCAGAAGGTATCTCGGTAATGGTGGTGAGCTTGCTCATGGGTGATCACAGCCTCTAGATGTTCCGATGAAAGAGTTTCTAGGAGTCCCTGACTGACCACAAGTTCGGGTTGCCAAAAGCCAATCTGAGCAATAAAGGGTATGGGAGTGTCTAAAAGACGAGCCAATTGACCCTGACTAGCTAGGGATTCAGGGGTTGGAGTTAAGCCAGGACAGTTTTCAACCCTTTCCCATTGCCCATTTTGCCATTGCCCATTTATTAAGCAAATTTGGGGTAAGGAACGAACTTGTTGCAAAGACTGCCAACCAAGCTTTGCTGACTTTAGCCACAACACTACTGCCCAACCCAGAAATCCTAGGGCTAGGCAGTAGCTGAGCCAGTCGGTGCGTAACCCGATCATTTGTCCCTTTGGCCCCATGGATAGGACAGCCAAAGCAGTGGTTAGGAGAAGTAGGGGTGGAGCAAGAAATTGCACTAGTACCTGTTGCCAGCGCCTGGGCAAACTCCCAGGAAGTTGGTAGCTTGTGTGCCTGTGCCAGCAAGCCAGCCCTAATGCTGCTATAATCATCACCACATGCATTATTTTTCCTCCTTCCGCCTTTGACGTGCTGCTTGCAGTCGTTGTGCGATCGCAGAAATTTGTTCCACACTGGCTGCATCTAAGCTATCGGCAAAGGCAGCAACTACATCCGGATTGCCTACGGCTAAAAAGCGATTGAGCTGGTCATGGGCTGCGAGTACCTGGGCTTCTTGCCGAGACACTAAGGGTCTCCATAAAAAGGTACGCTGTCGTTTATCACAACTGAGCCAACCTTTCTGGGTCAAGCGGCGTAGCACTGTGGTCACTGAAGCATAAGCTAATTCCCGATCTGGGTCAGCCAAAATCTGTTCATGGACATCTTTGACAGTAGCGCAACCTAATGCCCAGATAATCTCCAAGATTTCTCGTTCCAATGGACCTAGGGAGAGTTGTTTAGGGCGATGATGGGGCAGAGGACTCATAGATTACTGGTTAATTTTGGTTTAATTTTATTTAGGTTAATTTGGGTGCTAGAGGTTATTTACAGTTTATGACATTTTGATCAGTCAGGCTATCCCGATTCATATGTAGTCGGTCTGCTTCCTTCATTGATAGTCTTGGTTCTTAGGTTTGACAGCAGTTCTTCTAAGGTTTACAGTCATTCTGAGGAATAATTATAGGCCACTCTGTAGCCTGCTATCTGTTTTGATCAGAAGGAGAATACCCTTGAAGAAGCTGCTATCAATCCTGTTGACTGCTACGGTATGGTTTACATTTGCTCTAGAACGTCCAGCCCTCGCTGGTGATGCCGCTCAGGGAGCTCAGGTTTTTAGTCAGAATTGTGCTGCTTGTCATATCGGTGGCAATAACGTGATTATGGCCAATAAAACCTTGAAGAAAGCTGTCCTGAAACGATATAAGATGTATGACCTGGAAAAAATTAAAACCCAGGTAACCAATGGGAAAAACGCTATGCCCTCCTTCCAGAAAAAGCTAACTGAGCAGGAGATTGAAAATGTGGCTACCTATGTTTTATTGCAGGCTGACAATGACTGGAAGTTGGGTAAAGAAATTCCTAATCGAAAATCCCCACAGTCCAAATCTCCACAATTAGGTGTAGAGGCTGATCAGACGCCAGTTAATCAGGACAAGACCGATACCCTTAAACCCAAAAAGCGCCCATTCTGGCGCTCATTATTTTGATTCCCCTAATGTAATGAAAGTTACTATAGCATTTTTATTGGATGTGCGAAACTAGGATTGATGGGAAAAGCGATGTAGTGAAGTCTTGGACACCCCACAGCATGGGTCGATTTAGGGAGCCAAGATGCTAATGCTTTCAATAATTAATCGTTAAGTTGAGCAACGCCAAAAATGCTATTATTCTCAAAATAAACGTCAAAATGGATTGAAGACATGAAAACCTAGTATCGCTAGATACTAAGTTTTCAATTCAATTATTGGTATCAACAGCTACGATTAATGGGTAGGACGAGCAACTCATGGCTTCAAGATATTCGCTTCAAGATATCAAAGCTTAGTATGCCTATAAAATAAATTATAGATTATTGTTATCCCTAAGCTAATATTGGTATCAACAGCTACAATTAATCGGGAAAAGGGGATCCAGGGCAAACGCATCTAAATTCTAAAAGCCTTACTCAGAAGAGATTTCAAAATTAATAAGCATAAATACTTATCTTATTAATCTCATATCCAGTAGGCATTTCAAAATAAGATGCGTTTACCCTGAAAGGGGATCAGACTCCTGAATCCCTTACTGCCAAGTATTTAAAGCGACCTTGGTTTAGCTTTACCAGGGCTTGAAATAAATTTATGCAAATTTTTAGTAAAGTTGGTGAATTGCTTTGGTAAACTATCTGTGAAGCTAAACAAACCTACAAATCCTTTATTCAAATCATGAGAAGGGTGCATATGATGATTCGCTGTCAAGATTCGGTTAGTTTGTGGATTAACTCCTGGGAGCTGTTGAGATCCATCTATAACCTCAATTGAGGGGTTAACCAAGCTGTCCCAACTGGCCAACCGCCTCAGTGGTGATTAATGCCTAGTTTAGTGACCCCTACTGGTTAAACCTAGTTACACCTATGTTGACGAGAGGTAATTTCCCCTAAACCGCTGTCGAATGGGAGCAGTTGGTACTGATGATTGAGACAAGAGAGAGAGCACCCAGAGCTGTTTAAAAAGCTCTCCATAACCTGTAAGCCTATTCAAAACTGGCCAAAGCCTAGCTTACCCAACCACATCAGGTAGAGCTAATAGTGCTTTCGACCAGCTCCAACAAATTCTGTTTCTGACAGCAAGTAGGGCGATGTCTACCCAACTGTCAGATTAGAACCATATGCATTTTTTTTGTAAGCTCATGATGTTATGGCGCTACGCCCAAGGCAAGAGGCATGCATCCATGCAAAAGTTGAATACAACAGCTTTTAAGCTTGTATCAATGTCCTCTTAATGCTTAGTGCTATAAAAATTTGGAAACTGCATAAAAGGTGTGGACTCAACCAGATAAGTAACTGGTGACACAAACCAATGGTGTTAGTTAGGTTGCCCACAAACCCAAGCTTAAGAGGCTTGACCTAAAGCTGGTTGGTTTTATGGAACAGATCATGCCCAGGCATGGGTAATTCTCATCATCAGGATTTAGTTTCGGTGCTAGCTGTTAGGAATTATCCAAACGGGTACTGTCAATGGCTGAAGTTGTTTCTCATAATGGAGCAAAAGGGGGTTAAAGTGATGCTGTCAAAGGTACCAGAACAAAGTTGGCACCGAGTCCGTTGGGTGCTAGCGATTAGTTGGCTAATATTAATTGTCTCGTTGTTTTATGACCCGATCTCACACAATTTAACTGATCCTGATAATCTATTCAGCCTATTTCGAGATCCCATACTCACCCGAGACCCATGTGTTCAAGTCCAGGGAGTATGCCTAGATGAGAAACCCTATGCCCTGGGAGCGCGAATGTTTTGGGGCATGATCGTGCCTAGCGCCATCATGATTGTCTTGGTGTTTGGTCATGAGACTTGGCGACGCATTTGCCCACTTTACTTTCTGTCCCAAATTCCCAGAGCTTTGGGGTTGCAGCCACAGGGGGATATCAGCAAAAATCCCTGGCTAGTTCGTAACCATTTATATGTGCAGTTTGCCATTTTCTTTATCGGGTTGAACTGCCGGATTCTATTTGTTAACTCTGACCGCTTGGTTCTGGGTTTGTTTCTGAGCTTGACTATCGTATCCGCCATGATGATGGTATTCCTCTATGGTGGCAGAAGTTGGTGTCATTATGTCTGTCCATTTGGCATGGTTCAGATGGTATTTACTGGACCACGGGGATTGCTTGGCACTGAAGCTCACAACGCACCGCCAAAAACCATTACCCAGTCCATGTGCCGCACCCTAGACAAGACCACAGGTCAAGAAAAAAGTGCCTGTATCAGTTGTAAGTCCCCTTGTATGGATATCGATTCCGAAAAAGCCTACTGGCAACAACTGACTAAGCCTGGTCGGAAATTAGTCCAATACGGTTATTTAGGCATGGTAATTGGCTATTTCGTCTACTACTGGTTGTATGCAGGAAACTTCGATTATTACCTGTCTGGGGCTTGGACCCATGAAGAGAATCAGTTAGGTGCGCTTTTCAAGCCAGGGTTTTACATCATGAATCACCCGATTGCGATTCCTAAACTGGTGGCAACTCCTCTTACCTTCGTTGTCTTCGTGGCGCTCAGTTGTCTAATTTGTACCAAGCTAGAGAAGACATACAAAGCTGCTCTGTGGCGAAAAAACCAATCTATCACTCACGAGCAAGTATTGCACCGAGTCTTTTCCATTTGTACCTTTATTGCGTTTAACTTCTTCTTCATCTACGGGGGTCGTCCCGAAATTAATCGGTTCCCTGTTCTAGTGCAATTCCTGTTTCAGAGTGTAGTGATTCTAGTCAGCAGCTTATGGCTTTATCAAACTTGGGGTCGTAGTTCCCACCAATATACCCAGGAGAGTTTGGCAGACAAGTTGCGCCGTCAACTCAAGAAGCTACCCCTGGACTTCTCGGAATTTCTGGAAGGTCGTTCCGTGGATGATCTCAAACCTGAGGAATTACACATCCTGGCTAAAACCCTACCGGGTGCTAACCAACAATACCGCTTGGGGGTATACAAAGGGGTGCTAAGAGAAGCCATCCAAGCTGGACATGTGAATTCCGCTAGTAGTCTCGAGGTTCTCCAGCAGATCCGGGATGAACTGGGTATCAACGATCAGCAACATTATCAGGTTTTAGAAGAACTTGGTAAGGAGCAAGAAAACTTACCAATATTGTATCCCCACTATGGACGGGACCCTTATAAAGTACTGAGCACCATCAAAGAGCGCCAGAAAACTAGTACTTCTAACCAACGCACTATACTCAGGGAATCTCGCAAGCAGAATCGTTCTGATAAGCGCACCAAGCTGCTAAAAGACCGCAAAGATGACAATCAATCAGGTGATCAGGACTAGTCCAAGGTGATCCCAGATAGTACATTCAACAGGGTGAGACGAGGAGGATATACCGTAAAAAGAGAGCATTTTTCATAAAAAGAAAAAAAAAGGCTGATAACTATATGGCCACTGGTAAAACACTTATAAAACACTTACTTGTGGCTCAGGCCGAGGGTACTACCGATGAAGACAAGTTGAGATGAATTGTGAACTCACAGTCAACTACCGCACACTGACCTAACGGTACAGTGTGGGCTTGAAAGAGCCTGTTGACCAGATGGCTAATCAAATTAGCAGCCGTTAAGACCAAGAGTTAAAGTTCCTACCTTGGGGTGCGTGCCAGCTCCAAGCTCTAGAAATGAGTAATTAAACAGGTTATTCGGGAAAGCCAGTGTTACTCATAAAGTACCGAGTCTTAACACCGTCGATGCAAACTTTACCCACATAGTGGAGATTTCAAAGTAATGAGAGTTTTTGTATTAGATAAAAATAAAAAACCTTTAGACCCTTGTCACCCGGCAAAAGCTAGAGAACTACTAAAAAAAGGTAGAGCAAAAGTTTTTAAACGATACCCATTCACAATTATTTTGCCAGATAGAAAAATTGATAATTATGTTACTCATTCTCACAGATTAAAAATAGACCCAGGTTATAAAAATACGGGAATTGCTATTGTTCAAGAATCAACAGGTCGGGTAACTAATGCTTTAGAAATTGCTCATCGGGGATTACAGATTAAAAATTCCCTTGAATCTCGTAGAGCTTTAAGAAGAGGAAGACGGAATCGTAAAACCCGTTACCGTAAGCCTCGGTTTCTTAACCGTAAAAAACCTGAAGGTTGGCTACCACCATCATTGATGAGTCGAGTTTTTAATATTGAAACCTGGGTTAGAAGGTTAAGAAAGCTTTGCCCCATAACAGCAATTTCTCAAGAATTAGTACGTTTTGATACCCAAAAAATGCCAAATCCTGAAATATCAGGAATTGAGTATCAACGAGGTGAGCTATTTGGATTTGAAGTGAAAGAATACTTATTAGCTAAATGGGGAAGGAATTGTGTGTACTGTGGTGCTGAAAATGTGCCTTTGGAAGTAGAACATATTGTCCCCAAGTCAAGAGGAGGTAGTAATCGAGTCAGCAATTTAACCCTAGCTTGTCGTTGTTGTAACCATAAAAAAGGTAGTGACCCTATTGAGAAATTCCTCAAGAAAAAACCAGCCATCCTTAAGGGAGTGTTAGCCAAGGCAAAAGCACCACTTAAAGACGCAGCAGCAGTTAATGCAACTAGATGGGAATTGTTCAGAAGATTAAAGTTGACTGGGCTATCTGTTGAAACTGGTTCTGGTGGTTTGACTAAGTTCAATCGTCAAACTAGAGGCATTGAAAAGACTCACTGGACAGATGCTGCTTGTGTTGGTAAATCTACCCCTGAAAAATTGTTAATTAAAGGTATCAAACCATTACTAATTAAAGCAAAAGGTCATGGGGTTCGTCAGAGATGTCGCCCTAATAAATACGGTTTTCCAAAAGCTCATGCACCTAAAGCCAAATTCTTTCAGGGATTCCAGACAGGTGACATAGTTAAAGCTAACATTCCAAAAGGAAAATATGCTGGAAATTATACAGGTAGGATTGCTATTCGTCATCGTCCGAGTTTTGTACTTCAAACACAACCGAAAAAGATTGATGTTCACCCTAAATATCTGCAAACAATTTTTAAAGCTGACGGCTATGAATACGAGATTAATTAATGTTGATTCGCTATCGCTGGCCGTAGGCCACGCTGCGCGAACAATTTATTTGTTGGCGGAAATTCCCCAGGCACTAACCCGAAGGGTATAGATGCCTGGGGAATTTCCGCATCATAGATGGACAATCCCTTCATAATTTCAGCAATTGACGCAATTGACCCATTAGTTCGGTAATGTGGAGTGACACAAAACATGCTGACGACTACAATCATCAACTACCAAACCAACGAGTTACAGGAAAAAACCCTGAAACCAGCAACTGGAATTCAAGGTGAGTATCTGATTGGCCGCCATCCGAGCTGTGACCTAGTCTTGGATAGTCCTGTCGTCAGTCGTGTACACGGCAGAATCCTATGCATAAGGGGACAGTGTTTCTTTACTGACCTCGGTAGCACCGATGGCTCTCGGATCAATAATGAGGAGGTAGATGTTAACCAAAACTGGCTCCTGAAGGAAGATGATATCATCCGCATCGGTGAATTTGTGTTGTTGGTCAAAGACCTACAGCTCTATGGCTCTAACCAGGAAGCCAACCTGGTAGATGGTAATAGCCCTGGAATCAAGCAGTGGACTAAGGGTGAGATTACTGTCCGCTGTGTACAGGTCATTAATGAGACCGATGATGTGAAAACATTTCGCTTCGTTGCCGAACCACCAATACTGTTCAGCTACAAGCCAGGTCAGTTTGTCACTCTCGATTTGGAGATTGATGGCAAACCAGTGAAGCGTTCCTACTCCAT
>NZ_JAAHHE010000166.1:0-1367 GCF_010692525.1 Moorena sp. SIO3B2 | reverse complement strand
ATCCTAGATGTGGCGGAACAAGAAGGGGTGCCATTACCAAGTGGTTGCCGCATGGGAGCCTGTGGTGCTTGTAAGCGCAAGCTTATAGAAGGGAAGGTAGAGTATGATGAACAGCCTGACGCTCTGGAAGACGAGGAACGGCAGCAAGGGATGATTTTAACTTGTGTGGCTCGTCCTGTAGGACGAGTAGTGGTTAGCGCATAAACATCTCAAGTCAACGGTTCAATAATGAATCTAGCTTACTACTGATTCAGGTCAATAAAGCTGAAACAGAACAGGGAAAAGGTTTTATAACAGTTCAAATTTCGCCAAATACCTTTTCCCTAGCTGAAATCCCCGCAATTTTGGGGAGTTATAGCAGAAGTCAGAAGTCAGAAGTAAAACTCTTGCGCTTACAAAGGGTGTGAGACTTTTGTCATGTCCTAACTGCCCTGGCGACTGCTATATTACTCAAAATACGAACTCTGTGAAGATTGTGACAATTAGGTGAACAAAACCTGAGGATTTGTGAAAACTACTGGTCGTTATCAGTAACTCTGATTATGACCAGGGATTTTTCCTGTGAAAATACGAGACTAATTTGTGAAGATCATGACCATGAGGTTGGCCAAATCGAATCAATAACAGAAACGTGATTAATAAGTGCTACCAACTTAAGGCAGTAAACCTGATCTAGCGATGGTTTTGGCCTCTGGGATATTGAGCTAATTATGGTCAGAATTTTGTCCCGGTTTACCCTGGTAGCGGTAACTCTAATCATGACGATTCCCAGTTTCTGTGAAACTTGTGAAAATATGGATATCTTTTATGAAGATTTCTTAAAGTTACCAAGAAGTTTACTGATGAGGATTGACGTTGTTTGTGAAAATACGGATGATAACTGTGAAGGATTTAAATCTAGCCAAAAATTTTGACCTATGTGTCAAGTACCGAGAACTCCCAAAGACTCTGATTAATCAACCAGATCTAAGGAATTTATGCTCAGAGTTCCTAGTCTGTTCAGGGTAAACGCATCTAATTTTATGACTTATATATAGTGTTTATTGAATTCACAAAACACTATATGTGTAAAATGCCTTGTCAACAACCACAATAATGCAGAATTTATTGATAATTTTTTTCGATTTTTTTTGATTATTGAGAATTATTACGAATTAATTGACAAGATGCGTTGACCATGCTACTCTAATATGGGTCTTATTTGAATCTATTTTGGAACTTGATTCAACGGCAAGACATCAGTGTTTTTACCTGTAGTGTAAGCATATGCGCTACAGATGGTGCTACTTGAGGTGCCGTCAGCCGTCAGCCGTCAGCCGTCAGCCGTTTGCCAATGGCTGATAGCTGAATGCTGATAGCTGAATGCT
>NZ_JAAHHE010000165.1:0-14428 GCF_010692525.1 Moorena sp. SIO3B2 | reverse complement strand
CCATTGGAGGCAATTGTTATGCCCACGGTCAGCCCCTTTGTCCCCAAACTGATTTGTATGGTTTTGATATGCAACGGGGAACGGGCTTCGTGACTCCTCAAGTGGCAATGACATTAGGGATATTCATCCCGGTGGGAATCTTTGAAGCTTGTGCAAATGACTTGCAGCGCTATGATTTGGACGATCGCTTTCTCGCCATGAATCATGTCAGTATATTACCCGATCCCATGGGAGAGATCAAGGAGTATCTGCGGGAACTATTTTGGTTGGTGCAACATAAACCTGACTGGTTGAACCAGCCCCATGTTCAACAGCTGGTTGCAAATGATATCGTTCCGTTGCTGATTCAAGCCATTCCCATTCAAGGCAGTTCCACCCCTACCCTCAAACCGTCTCGGCGGAGAAAGTTGATTGCCCAAGCCGAGCTTGAAATGGTGGCTCAGTTGGAAAAACCCCTGACCCTCAAGGAGCTAGCCAAACGATTGGGGTCTAGCAGTTCAGCGTTGTCCTATGGGTTTCAGGAATTATTTGGCATGAGTCCCATGCGTTATCTCAAGGTGCGACGGCTCAATGCGGTGCGCAGGTGCCTTCAGGCACGTGATCCCGACAGTTGTAGCGTACAAACCCTAGCTAACCAATTTGGGTTTTGGAATCCAGGCCATTTTGCTAGAGATTACAGACTCATGTTTGGGGAATTGCCTTCAACAACCTTGCACATGAAAGCACCAGTTACACAATAATATTAAGGAAGAATTAAGGGAAATCACAACGTAAGCATATGCGCTACGAGCACGCTACGCGAACAGCAGTCAGCAGTCAGCTCACGTGTGGGAAAAGCCGAACTAACCCGTTTTATTCAAATTGCTATGGGTTAAGCCAGTGAAGTTGAAGATCACCTGTTACTGGCTCACGATCTTAACTTAACTCTTAGCCAAAGACTATCAATTCTATCCTAGCTTATTGTAGCACAAACTAGACCCGCAAAATTCCCCCACCTGCTACACGGCGGTGGGGGAATTTTGTGGAGAATTTTAAAATGCAACTATACCTGGTTTTGAGACGATTGATAACGAGGCTTAACAAAACGAATCATAGATAAAACTAATGATTATACCCTCAAATACTATTTGAGTCTTATGGTTAGTAAAGTTGGAATTTTTGAGTTTTCAGGGCAGGCGTTTATGTTTAGCCTTGAATAGGGAGCAAGTCAAAGTTGCACAGTCAAAGTTGCAGAACATATGAACTATGTACTATCACAGCAAGCTAAGACCCATCAGGGGGCTATAGCTTTAGTACAAATGCTCTGCATAAGTGACATGGGACCGGTGCAGAAAACTTGCAACACTAACGTTTAAACTCCCATACAAACAGGAGGTGTCATGAAATATTTGAGAGCTAATCGCTCTAGCCCAGATTGGGAAACGATTAGTGAATGTCCCAATCGCGATCGTACTAGGGATGACCTTCACCCTAGTCAGTTTCCTGCCAGGAACTAACCAGGGAATAGCACTTGCCGACACACAAGGCAAGCCCAACATCTTGGTAATTATGGGAGATGACATTGGTTGGACAAATATTAGTGCCTTTGAAAAGGGCATTGTCTTGGTTCATGTAGGGTGGGCAGTGCACCAGACAGATAATGAAGCTTGCAAAGCGCGTTGGTAGGCACTGCCCACCCGAAGATTAATGACAATGGTGCAAGATCTCAGCCTAGAAAGCCAGGAAAAAATAGCTTCACTGCTCCCCCAGTGAGGACTCAAATGAAACCAATGACAAGGGATCAATTGATGAACTCTTGCGTGTCCAATTCAGCCAAGGCTGCCCAAATCCCGCTTTGGGATGCGGCCTGAGTTCTATTAACCTCTATCGATCAAGGAGTTTCTGATTTATGCGACGAATTCTGAAATCAGGAATCGCTCTGGTGATTTCCCTGATGTTGTTTCTGTCGGGACTGCTGCCCTGGCTCCCGACTGCTCCTGCCTTTGCTGAGGAGACCACTACGCCCAATATTATCGTCATCATGGCAGATGACGTGGGTTGGTTTAACCTGAGTGCCTACAACGACGGTATGATGGGCTACCGTACCCCAAATATTGATCGCATTGCTGAAGAGGGCATCCGCTTTACCGATGCCTATGCAGAGAATAGCTGTACCGCTGGACGGGCAGCATTCATCACGGGTCAAAGCCCTGGACGTACTGGTTTGACCAAAGTAGGTCTCCCAGGGTCTGATTTGGGACTGAGTACCGAAGATATTACCCTGGCCGAAATCTTGAAAGAACAAGGCTATGCCACAGGCCAATTTGGTAAAAACCACCTTGGCGATCGCGATGAGTTTCTTCCTACCAATCATGGCTTTGAAGAGTTCTATGGCAACCTCTATCACCTCAACTCTGAGGAAGAGCCAGAAAACCCTGATTATCCCGGCGGAATAGACGGTGACTACGTTAAAAAGTATGGTCCCAAGGGCGTTCTCCATTCTTATGATACGAGGGTGGAAGGAGCACCTCAGACAGTGGCAGAAGCGAAAGAACTTCATGATTCTCTAGTCCCAGAGCATTTCTGTATTGATGATGCATCACTTTCTTATAAAGTAGATGAACTAGATGAAGATGATCCTGACTTTGAAGGCCCTGTGGGTCACCAAGTGATTTGCAACACAGGACCCCTGGATACTGATCGGATGCCTACGGTGGATGAGGAGTTTCAAGGTGTAGCCGAAGCCTTTATGGAAAAGGCAGTCAATAATAAGAAGCCCTTCTTCGTCTGGTTGAACCCCAGTCGGATGCATGTATATACCCACCTAAAGGAAGAATCCCAAGGCGTCACCGGTCAAGGGCTCTTTGCTGATGGTATGGTAGAAAACGATAATATGGTGGGCGAGCTGCTCGACGAACTTGATGAGTTGGGTGTTGCAGACAACACGATTGTTATCTACACCGCAGATAATGGAGCGCAATTCTATAAGTGGCCTGATGGTGGGACTATTCCATTCCATGGGGAAAAGAACACTAACTGGGAAGGTGGTTTCCGGGTTCCCTTTTTGGTGCGCTGGCCTGCCCGTTGGAAAGGTGGTGTCGTGTCCAACGATATCATTTCCATGTTGGATTGGTTACCAACTCTAGCTTCGGCAACTGGAATTGAAGACCTTCAAGATATTAAGACTGAATTGCTCAACCCTTGTCTTGAAGAAGATCCTCCAACGGAGGTTACCTGCGATGGGACTGAACTCCCCGTGGTTTATGAAGCCAACGATCGGGATTTCCACCCGTTGCACCTAGATGGGTACAACTTCTTACCTCGCCTGGATTACCTTGACAATATCAACCGCCTTAAATTACTTCTACGAAACCTAAAAATTACTAAGTTGCCAGTAGAAGAACTCTGTGATCAAGAACCCCGTGTAGAAGCACTCTGTGAACTCTCTGTAGAAGCACCCCGTCACGAGATGTTTTATCTCACGGACGATGCTTATCCCTCAGCTTTGCGCTACGACGATTGGAAACTGATCTTTGCCGAGCAACGGGAAAAAGGTGCCAAAGTCTGGTCTGAGCCTTTTATTAAATTGAGGATTCCTCTGATCATTAACCTGCGTCGCGATCCTTTTGAGCGTGCGCCAGAAGAATCATCATACTATGACATTTGGAAGACCAATCATGCGTTCATCATTCCACCAAGCCAAGCTTACGTTGATAAGTTCCTGAACACGTTTCGGGACTATCCTCCTCGTCAGTTTCCGGCTTCCTTTACCATTGATGGGCAATTGCAAGATCTGTTAGACGATCTTGAGAAGATGAGACTTGACGACTAAAGTGACCCCATGAAAGGGTTGGGGTGAGCAGTGCCCAACCCTGCACCTAAAAACTGAAATTTTGGGAGAAGAGACGATCGCCCTGCCACAGCTTTTCCATAGTTGGCTAATCATAGCTTGTCGTTTCTGCTCCACCCTCTAATAATCACGTTGAACTCTATTCACAAAGGAGTTTCTTAATTTATGCAACGAATCATGAAATCAGGCATTGCGATCGTAATGTCTATGATGCTTTTCCTCTCAGGAATGCTACCTTGGCTCCCAACAGCCCCAGCTTTTGCCAACGAAACCACGACCAAACCCAATATCATTGTGATCATGGGCGATGATATCGGCTGGTTTAACATTAGTGCCTATAACCTAGGCATGATGGGTTACGAAACACCCAATATTGACAGTATTGCCGATGATGGCATACTTTTCACTGACTTCTACGGTGAACAGAGTTGTACTGCTGGTCGTGCTGCCTTTATTACAGGTCAGAGTCCTGCACGCACAGGTTTAACCAAGATTGGATTACCTGGTGCGAAAGAAGGATTACAGCTAGAAGACCCAACCTTGGCAGAACTACTGAAGCCATTGGGCTACAAAACTGCTCAATTCGGTAAAAATCATTTGGGTGACTTAGATATGTTTCTACCCACTGCTCATGGTTTCGATGAGTTCTTTGGGAACCTCTATCACCTTAATGCGGAGGAGGAACCAGAGAACGAAGACTATCCAGAGTTAGGTAAATATCCTCTTTTTGACCTGTTTCGTCCACGGGGTGTCCTTCACAGCTACCCAGACAATACTAAACAATGTCCAGCTGGAGCAGAGGATGTCACAGACGAAGAGAGTCTTGGTCAAAGGGTTTGTGATACTGGTCCTCTGACTCAAAAGCGGATGGAAACCATAGATGAGGAGGTTCTTGACCGTACCCTTGCATATCTAGATGAGGTTGTTCAGCCAGACGCAAACGGAAATACAGATCCATTCTTTGTCTGGTTTAACAGCACCCGCAACCACATTTTCACCCACCTGAAGGACGAAGTGAAAGGCGTTACCGGACAAGGTGTCTACGCTGACGGTTTGGTGGAACACGATGGTCATGTTGGTCAACTTCTCAATAAGCTAGACGAACTCGGAATTGCTGACAACACTATTGTTATCTATACTACTGACAACGGTGCTGAGGTATTTTCTTGGCCTGATGGTGCTACCATTCCTTTCCGCAGTGAAAAGAACTCCACTTGGGAAGGAGGTTTCCGAGTTCCTGCAATGATCAAGTGGCCTGGTCATATTCCCAGTGGTGTAGTTTCCCACGATATTATCTCTCATCAAGATATGTTGCCAACGCTGATGGCTGCAGTTGGTGTGGACGATATCAAAGAGCAGCTTCTTACTGGCTATACTGCTGGCGATACAACTTACAATGTTCACATTGACGGCTATAACTTCTTGCCTTATCTAACTTCTCTAGGAGGCCCAGACTCAGAGGTAGCAACTCCTCGTGAAGAGTTCTTCTATCTGACCGACGGCGGTTTTCCATCCGCACTCCGGTTTGAAGACTGGAAACTGGTGTTTAGTGAAATGCAGGGTGAAGGGTTTGATGTTTGGTTTGACCCCTACGTAAATTTAAGGGGTCCTCGGATCATTAACTTACGTCGCGATCCATTTGAGAAAGCAACCTATGAGTCAAGCTACTACGATGACTGGCTAATTCGCCGAAGCTTCTTGATCGGTCCAGCAATTGGATATTTAGGCCAATTCCTCGAGACCTTTAAAGCCTATCCACCTCGGCAATTACCTGGCTCTTTTGGTATCGATAAGATGGTGAGCGATCTAATGGAGGAGCTGGAACATCCTGCATCGAACAATTAATTCAATTGTTACCGATTTGTCTCAATTTATAATAAGGGGAAGTTCATTCTTTCCCCTTTTTCTTAACATAATTAGGGCTTGCTGCATGAGTGTGTAAGCCATGCCAGACAACGGTCTCAATCATTTTTGGTTTCCCAAGTGCAAGGAAATGCTATCTAATCGGCTCAAAAACCTTGTACCGACCTGGGAAATTCCGTAAAACCTAACACCTAAAACCTTACCTACCACCTACCACCTATTCAAACCAGAAAATTACGACTTATTCTCCCAAACCCTAATTACCATGAATTATTCCTGGTTTTCCCATTTAATACGTCAACTTTCTCTAATTTGTTAGCATTACAAATGAGCGAATCAGATAGAATACTTTATCTGGGAGTTACTGTTGATACCTTTGAATCATTCTTCCAAGAAAAATTTTCCCAAGAAGCAGTAAAGGTTTATCAAGTAAAATTGCTAATATATAGCAATTCTACGACTTGTGAGGTACAAATTTCTGGTTTTTAGGGAGCAGGGAGCAGGGAGCAGGGAGCAGGGAAGAGGGAAGAGGGAAGAGGGAAGAGGGAAGAGGTAAAAAATAATGTGTACCTCATGAGTCCTAGAAACGCTATATAATCCTGTTGAGGAGATAATAACCGAATGGAAAAATTAGAAAAGTACCGATTAATAATTCGCCAACTATTAACTAATCATGCCAGGTTAGAAGCCAAGAATTCAGATTCAGAGATTGAGGGTCAAGTTATTTTTGACACAGAACATGACCATTATCAACTTCTAGATATCGGCTGGGATGGACTCAAACGAGTTTATAACTGTTTCATACATTTAGATATCAAAGATGGTAGAATTTGGATTCAGCGAAATATGACAGAAGCTGATTTGGCACAAGATTTGGTGGAAATGGGTATACCAAAAGACGATATTATTCTCGGTTTACATCCCAGTTATAAACGTCCTTACACAGGCTATGGAGTGGCTTAGTGATATTCAGCTTATGGGCTATGGGCACGCTACTTGAGGTGCCATTAGCCTTTGGCCAACGGCTGATAGCTGAACTGATCGCTGACCGCTGTTCCCGTAGCGTGCGCGTAGGGCATATGCTTAGGTACTAATCGCTTTTCTGGATCAACAATGAAGACTCCTTGGTTAAAATCACTTCTCTTCAAACTTTTCCTCAGTTTCCTGACAGTATGCCTAGTCTTTGGCACTGCCACACCAGTCAAGGCATCTCCCAGGGTAAATAGCTGCCCTGAAGGTATGACCTTCATCCCTGGGGGCACTTTCAAGATGGGTTCCGACGTTTACTACCCTTCCGAGCGATCTGCGGAAGATGTCACGGTTGAGAGCTTCTGCATCGATAAATACGAAGTCACTAATTCAGAATTTGCCAAATTTGTCAAAGAAACTGGTTATATTACAGTAGCAGAGCGTCCCCTCTCCTCGGAACAGTTTCCCGACTTACCAGAAGACCAACGGGCACCTGGTTCCCTAGTCTTTCAGATGCCGGACAATGGTGTTAGACCAGTCGGTTACCTGAGCTGGTGGAAGTGGACTCCTGGGGCTGACTGGCGACATCCCTTTGGTCCAAAGAGCAACATTAAAGGTAAAAAGAAATATCCTGTGGTTCATGTTGCCTATGAAGACGTTAAAGCCTATGCTAAGTGGGCAGGTAAGTCAATACCCACAGAAGCCCAATGGGAATATGCTGCTCATGGTGGACTGGATGATGCTACCTACAGCTGGGGTGAGCAATACTCAGCCAAGAAGGCTAATACCTGGCAGGGATTCTTCCCCTTTTTCAACACCAAAGCTGATGGTCACACCGGCACTGCACCTGTAGGTTCCTTTGAACCAAATGGTTATGGTTTGTATGACATAACTGGTAATGTCTGGGAGTGGACCTCAGATTGGTATAGCATCGGTCACAATGGCAAAGCCCACAGCTTTAATCCTACAGGACCTAATCAAAAAGAAAGCTTCGACCCCAGAGAACCGGGTGTTGCTAAACATGTCATTAAAGGCGGGTCTTACCTATGTGCTCCTAATTATTGTAGTCGCTATCGTCCTGCTGCTCGGGAGTCTCAATCACCGGATACAGGAACAACTCACATTGGATTTCGTTTAATTATATAATTTCCAGTTGAGATGACTAGGACAGCAATTCTCATTTTGGGAAATAGGTGTTCCAATTGTGCTGAGGGGGTGACATGAGCCCTGAAAAGCTTATTAGATAAGGCTTTGAGGCCAGTTATCTTAGCAAAGATAAACTCACAAATTGACCCTACTTTGATGTTCTGGAAGCTCAAACCCTCATAACTACGTCCAAGGTCAGTCCAAAACACCATGTATCTTTTTGTAACATATCGGCTGAAGGTATTACCCAGTAAGGATTTCAGCTTGCATGTCACCCCCTCAGCCAATTGTGGGAATGCGGATAGTGTATTAATATCTAGATCACTTTTAGATTACTACTGAGAGTTGAAGCGAGCAAAACCACCAGGGTTGTTTGACACAATAGTCAGTTATTTTCGCTCCTGTCTGAAATCTCTGCCAGACTTGCGAACGGGCAAAAACACTCGCTATACAATGGAAGATGCCGCCCAAGCGTGCCTTTGGTGTGTTCTTCACCCAAACTCCATCATTCCTAGCTTACCAGCGCCAGGATGAAAAAACCTAAGTACAGGACAAAAACTTGAAAAGATAGAGAGGAAAAGGGTTTCATGGAAATAATCACAATTTTCGACGAAACCCCTATGAACCAGGTTAACTTGCTGGTGCAAACATTAAAACCTGATCTGAAATGGCATGGAGCGCGACTCAGTTTCCTGGCTTTGTTTCTGATTGCTCTTTTTCGGGTCAAAACTGTAAACTTTGCGGAACTAGCCACCGGGTTTATGGGTACAGCAAAAACAGCATCGAACTACAAACGGCTACAAAGATTCTTCCGAGACTTTGAGCTAGACTACTATGGTCTAGCTCAACTAGTCGTCTCAATAATGGCAATCCCTGAGCCTTGGGTTTTAAGCCCTTACCGCACCCAGTGGCAATTTGGTCACCAAACCTTCAATATTTTCACCTTGGGTATTGTTCCGGCGCGGAGTAGCCTTTCCCATGTTGTGGTGGATGCTTGACAAGAAAGGAAACTCCCACACCGCTGAACGTATAGACTTGTGTGAGGAGTTTATTGAACTGTTTTGTGAACACCAAATTGCTTATGTTGCTGCTGACCGAGAATTTGTGGGACAACAGTGGCTAGATTATTGGCTTTCACAACCCATGATGCCCTTCAGGGTTCGTATTCGTCATAGCGTACGCTTGGGAGATGGTCACACTACCTTCCCAGCTCGTGTGGTGTTTGCCCATCTTCAGATTGGTCAATCTCAAAGACTCTTGAGCACTCGCCTTTTGTGGGGTCATTGGGTGGATGTGGAGGCTCTTCGTCTCGAAGATAATTCTTTAGTGGTGGTGGTAGCTCCTCCAAAAAGCCCTCCGAATCTACTCAATGATTACGCTCACCGCTGGGGTATCGAAACTTTGTTTGGCATTTTTAAGAGTCGTGGTTTCAACCTCGAAGATACCCATTTACAAGATCCTGAGCGTTTGAGTCGCTTGTTTGCTTTGCTCACTATTGCTTTGTGTTGGGCTTTTCGCACTGGTCAATGGCTATGTCAATTCCAACCGATTGTCATCAAAAACCATGGACGTAAAGCTAAGAGTCTTTTTCGCCATGGGTTTGATTACCTTCGCCGTCTGTTTCTTAATTTAGCTCAGTTTGATGGTGAGTTTCGTTACTCTCTTCGATTTTTGTCCTGTACTTAGTGAAAAAACTATTAAACCCAATATATTTGGTTGTTTTGAACCATATTGCTGGAGCATTATTAATCTTTTTGGGTCTATTTTTTTCGGTGTTGGGATTCGCAAAGATCTGGCTTTTTCCTCACAGCACCTTACAATTTATGGGCTATAATTCGTAATCAGCTCGATCAAGTTTATCTTGTATGGTGGCTTGAACTATGAAACCAATTCACTACAGGCGTTTAATGAAAATGATATATACTTAGTCATAGTATGAGTATTTTTGAAAAACTCGAATCCAATGTACGCATTTACAGCAGATCGTTCCCCGCAGTCTTTGAAAAGGCGAAGAATGCTTTGCTTTACAGTGAAGAAGGCAAAAGATACATTGATTTTTTTGCAGGCGCTGGGAGCCTAAACTACGGACATAATCCCCCGGAAGTAAGTGCGGCCTTAATTGCTTACTTGCAAGAGGATGGCATCCTTCTGAGCTTGGACAAAGAGACCCGCGCTAAAAAAGAGTTTCTCGAACAATTTTCAGATTTAATTCTGACTCCTCGGAATCTTGAATACAGAGTGCAGTTCACTGGTCCCACAGGGACGAACGCAATCGAGGCTGCTCTAAAACTCAGTCGAACCGTAAAAAAACGGCGCGGCATTATCGCATTTACCAACGGATTCCACGGCCTTACTCAGGGCGCACTTAGTGTTACAAGCAACTCATACTATCGGAATAATTTCTCTTTACAGGATGCCTACGTGAGCTTCATGCCCTATGACAGCTATTTTGGTCCTGAGCATAATACAGCCTCTTTCTTAAGAAGAATGCTTGAGGATCCAAGCAGTGGCATTGATATACCTGCAGCCATCATCCTGGAAGCAATACAGGCCGAGGGTGGAGTTAATGTTGCCAGCAGGGATTGGCTGGAAGAGATTCAACAGATCTGCATAGACTTTGACATTCTGCTGATCATAGATGATATCCAAGTGGGTAACGGCAGAAGCGGCTCATTTTTCAGTTTTGAAGATGCTGGAATCAGCCCAGATATTGTAGTGATGGCAAAATCGATCGGTGGTGGACTTCCCATGTCTTTGGTGCTCATCAAGCCGGAACATGACCAGTGGAAACCGGGAGAGCATACAGGAACGTTTCGGGGTAACAACCTGGCTTTTGTTGCATCGATATCCTTGTTGAATTATTGGAAAGATGACGGTTTAAAAGATGCGGTAATCAGAAAAAGCCAGATTGTACAAGATAGGCTGCAAAATATAGCCAACCAATACAAAGAGATGAACATGGAAGTTCGAGGGAAGGGATTAATCCAGGGCTTGAAAATTCCTGAAGAGGGTTTTGGCCGCAAAGTATCCAGAAACGCATTTAAACAGGGGTTGATTATTGAGACTGCCGGACCGTACAATGAGGTTCTAAAATTGCTTCCGCCTTTAACCATTGAAGATGAGTTGCTCCTTGAAGGTCTCGATATTATTGAAAAATCAGTTAAGCAATCGTTTGAATCACAAGAGTAGCAAGCATGATATTACGTCATTTGCAAGAGATTATCGGAACCAAACATGAGGTATTTGCTGAGAATAAAAACTGGGTGAGTCGGCAGTTACTCTTGAAAGAGGATCAAATGGGATTCTCTCTTCATGACACCATTATATTTGCCAAGACAGAAACACCTATCTGGTCTAAAAATCATGTGGAGGCGTTGTATTGTGTGGAAGGTGAAGGTGAAATAAAAGTTATTGAGAGTGGAAATATTTATAAACTCACCCCCGGTACTCTGTATGCTCTGAATCTACATGACGAGCATTACCTCAGGGCCAGCAAGGATATGCGGATCATATGCGTGTTTAATCCTCCCCTTAGTAGTCCAGAAGTGCATCTCCCGAACGGCTCCTACCAGGCCGATCCGGATGCGCGACAATTCATAGTAAACCGCAAAAAAGATCGCATGACCTTTGCTTACCTAAATCTTAAGGGACACCCCAGAGGAAATTACATGCTGGATCGCCTGATCCAGGCTGGATTGGAACCTGCGCTCGTGATTGAGGAGTGTTCCGATTTGGCTACGGCAGGTAGGCAGGAACTTGAGAAGCAATTGCAAAAGATTGCAGCGGAAACCCCATTGCCTCGATCCCTGCCAGAGATTCTCGCTGGACGCAATGTTCGCTGTGTCGAGACTGCCAATCATAACGACGCACAATCTGAAGAACTACTGACAGCGTTGTGCCCAGATCTGATTGTGCTGGGGGATACCCGGATTATCCGCAACAAGAATATCCTACGCATTCCCGATCTGGGTATTGTCAATGTGCATCCTGGATATTTGCCGACTGTTAGGGGGAATAATCCCTATCTTTGGTCGATCGTTCACGATCTCCCCCAAGGCGTTACCGTACATTTCATCGACGAAGGGGTCGATAGCGGGCCGATAATTGCAAGACAGAGGCTATATCTACAGCCAAGAGCCACTTACCCACAACTACTGGCTGCTATCAACCGACTGTGCGGAGAACTGTTGCTGGAAGCGCTCTGTTTTCTTAAAGCTGGTGGGGTGCAAAGTTTAGCGCAAGGGAACTTTGAGAATCCCGGTAAGAAAGTGTTTCGTTTATGCCCGCCTGAAATTAAGTCCGCTGCAATTCAAAAGTTGGAGAGCGGCGAGTACCGTTTTGAAGAAGTTTAAGGAATAGTATAAAAGTATTATTTATAGTGAATATTTATCTGGTTTATGGTTAGATCGAGAGGCTTTACTTGCAGGTATTTTAACCCAAATATTAGCAATTTTACAACAGGGATTAAATTGTTTATAATATCAAAAGTTTGTCAAAAATTTGAGCACAAATATTAATTATGATGTATAACCATTCCGAAAATCATTACAAAAATATCGCCAAGATTTTCGATAATCTCTGGTCCTACTCTCCTGAATATATTAAATTCACAACTAAAAAAATCATCAAACATCTACACCTAACTCCCACAGATAGTTTGGTAGATATTGGTTGTGGAACAGGAATTTATAGCCAAGAAATTCTCCATCAAGTTCAATTACAGCAACCGATTATTTGCGTTGATACTTCTGCTGAAATGCTAGAAAAAATTCCGGCAAATAGTCGATTAAATTCCATAGAAATGGATGGAGTAAAATTCTCTAAAAACCCAGGGATTTATAACAAAATTTTCTTAAAAGAAGCTATCCATCATATAGAGGAAAAATTTATACTATTCCAGAATTTATATCAAAGATTAACTCCTGGGGGAATTTTTCTATTATTGTTGTGGCCACCTAATATCGATCATCCTTTATTTACGAAAGCACTAGAGTTGTTTGAAAAAAACCAACCTCGCTATCAAGAAATGATTAATTTACTTGAGCAAGTAGGTTTTGTTGTTGATATGGATATGATTGAGTACCCTTTAGAATTGCCAAAAAATCAGTATTTTGAAATGGTAGAAAATCGTTATATGTCTATGCTTTCTGAATTTAATGATACTGAATTGGCAGCAGGTTTAAAGGAAATCGAAGAAAAATATCAGGATAAGTCAGTGTTGAAATTTAACGATCGCATGGTTTTTATAGCAGCAACTAAACCTGAGTAGATCTGAAGTCAGTAGGGGTGAATGGCCATTCGCCCCTATGTTCTTGCCATGACTAAATTTGAGAGGAGCGAGAATGTCCGGATCGTGTGCCATTCTGCAAAAAGAGTAGGCAAAAGTCGCTCAAACGGTATAGAAGCATTTGACAAGCAAAGCAATATTTCCTCCCACCCCTGCCAAGAGTTAGCTTCCCCGTCGCTCTTGGCATATACTCCACAATTTATCTAATGTATCAGCAGCAGTAGATCTGATCTGGTAATCAGCTATTTCTGAAAGTACAGTCTCAGCAGGATTAATTTCTACTATGGGTAAGTTTAACCTGTTAGCTCTATACAAAGGTTTAGTAATGTATGGGTAGTCTCTGGAGATACCGATCAAAAAAATCAGATCAAAGGAAATATTATCTACTATCTTGAAAGTTTCTTCTGACGAACTCATATGATCTTCACCAAATAACTCCATATCAGGACGAATTAATCCTCCACAAGCTGGACATATGGGTGGTAACTCCATGGGTCTACTATATCCAGCGAGGAGTTCTTCTGCAGTTGTCTTGTAAGAACAATCTACACAATATAGTTCCGAGAGTCGTCCATGTATTTCAATCAAGTTTTTACTACCAGCAGCGCGCTCGAATCCGTCTACATTCAGAGTCCATACCCATGTATTGGGTTTCCAAGCCTCAATTTGTGCAATTACCTGATGAGCACGATTGAATTTTGCTTTATAACAAGCTTCTCCAATTTGCCACAGATATTTCCAAGCTACTTCAGGACGAGTTTGTAACATATTGTTACTCATTGCTTCTTCGATTGGTATACCTTCTTGAGTGAGAACACCTTCAAAAAGTGCACCAACACCACGATATGTAGGTAGCCCAGAGTCTGCAGATAAACCCGCTCCAGCTATGAAAAGAATAGAATCTGCCTGGAGAATACAATCAGCGACAGCACTAATAACCTTATCCATTCGTCATATTATTGATATTTTTAGAAAAAACAGCCTTGTAATTTTAGAACATTTCTGGAAATAAACTAAATAACTGGAGTTTAGACTAACCATAGCAGTGCATTATGGCATATTTAGAGCTAATTTGTCAAGAAAATCTAAAGAGAACTCAATGACGTGCTGAGTAGCCTGTAATCTATATGGAAAAACGAGTTGAAGCACTGTATTCATGAGTCGTCTGCCTGAAAGCTGATTTATCAAGTAAATCTTAAATTAGCTATTCGGCTTAATGCTAGAGACGGTGTCACGAAGTGCAAACACTACTGAAAGCATTGATATATATATCTTTCAGGCACTTCCCATTACTAGTCTTAGTGGACTGGATTTTGCCAACAGCCTCCCAATTT
>NZ_JAAHHE010000164.1:0-14476 GCF_010692525.1 Moorena sp. SIO3B2 | reverse complement strand
GAAACCTAGGTCAAAGACCAACTACGCTTGGGGAGAGGAGACCTCTATTTTTCCTGGCTCCGGCAAGGGATAACAAGTCACCTCGTTGAAACAAGAATCCCCGTCCTTCCAGGGCGGGGAGTGTCAAGTAACACTCTCAATATCAATAGTTTTCTGATCTGCATCAATAAGTACCTGCTGCATAATCGGCGAAAGGTTTTCATTGAGCCGTCCAGAACGAATAAATTCGGCGTAGGTATCAGCTTCAATATCTAACATTGTTTCTTGAAGTTGCTCAAGGTCAAGGGTTTGGAGTTCAGGGTGCTTACTCCGTAACTCCTCAATTTCATCGTTAATCGTTGTCAGTTGGGAATCGATAAGTTTGGTTTGATAGCGCCACAGGTCGGAATCGATTTCTGTGGTGTTTAAGCCCTCTTCAAGATAATTTCTGACCCGATTCAGGGCGATGCGACGGGCAAGAACTTCAGAATATTGCTGACGTAGGGGTTGGTCACCAATTAAATTTAACTTTTCGAGAAACCATCGAGTGGTTAACCCCTGGACTAGCAGGGTAAACAGTACCACGCCAAACACAGTTTCGATAATATCTTGTCGTCCTTCTAAGACAACTGGCACACTTAAGGCCAGAGCAATGGAAACGGAACCTCGCAAGCCACCCCACCATAGGACGGTTTGTTCCCGCCAACCAATTTGAGAGTTGGCCAAGATATTGCTGAATGCGCCCAAACCATAAATTGCGATCGCTCTGGTCAGTAGTACAGCCAAGATAGTAACCCCAATTAAGTGAATATTTTGCCCTAAACTAGCTATCTTTATTTGGTCACCAATCAGTAGAAAGACAATCGAGTTCACAAAAAAGGCTAAGAAGTCCCAAAACTCAGAGACAATCAACCGGGTACGGGGGTTCATACCAATGCGGGAGCCAAAATTGCCCAAGATCACCCCAACGGTCACTACCCCAATCACCCCGGATCCCCCTAGTTCCTCCACAATTAAATAAGTGCCATAAGCAGAAACCAAGGTCAGGGATTGCTCCACCAGGGGTAAATCAAAGCGTTGGGTGGCGTAGGAAATGCCAAAACCAATGATGCAACCGATGCCAATCCCAATCCCCACAAACCCTAAGAAACGGGCAACACTAGTGGCAATGGAAAATTCTTCTAGTCCTAGGGGTAGTCCGACTAATAAACTAAAAGCAACCACTGCTACCCCATCATTAAATAGGCTTTCCCCCTCCATCAGGGTTTTGAGGCGTTTGTCCGCACCCAATTCCCGAAATAGGGCAATAACCGAAACTGGGTCAGTGGCAGAAAGACTGGCTCCAACCAATAAAGCAATGGTCAGGGGTAGTCCTGTCAGCTGATTGATGGCAAAGGCAATGCCAACTACGGAAATAATCACCCCAACGATCGCAAATAGACTCACGGGGACCAAATCCCGTCGTAAGTCGCGCCAGCGGATATTCCAAGCGGCTTCAAAGAGTAGGGGGGGTAGGAAAATTTCCAGAATCAGTTCTGGTGATAAGTTAACCAGTCGGACATCCACAAAGGCCAAGGCTAACCCGACAATTACCAGTAATAGGGTGTAAGGAATTTTACGGAACCAGGAAAAAATTCGAGATAGGGTTGCCACACTCAAAGACACCGACAGCACTAGGAGAAACTGTTCGAGGTTTTGCTTAATGGCGACTTCGCCAACAGTGGACTCTAGGGACATACAGAAACTCCAAGCTAAACTCAAAGGGGAAAGCCTCCTGCCCATGCCTAAAATCACAGGGGTTTTCGGTTTTCCCCTTACCAAACCACAATTACTGATGAGTCAGGGAAATCAAGGCAAACTGAAATTGATGGTAGTAGACGATGAGTCTGACAACTTAGATCTACTTTACAGAACCTTCCGCCGAAAATTTCAAGTATTCAGAGCTAATGATGCCATAACCGCCTTAGATATTTTGGACACCGAAGGAGAGATGGCGATTATTATCTCAGATCAGCGCCTAGGAGGGATGAATGGCACAGAATTCTTGAGCAGGACAGTAGAACCTTTTCCAGATACGATTCGCATCCTGTTGACTGCCTACACAGATATAGAAGATTTGGTGGCAGCAATTAACTCAGGTCAGGTCTATAAGTACATCACAAAGCCTTGGCAGGGTGAGGAACTAAAAGCAGTGGTGCGACAAGCTGCGGAAACTTACCAAGTGCTAAAAAAAAGAACCAGGGAACTTTCTCGGGCCTTACGACGGGAAGAATTGTTCAATATGGTGACAACGGCAATTCGAGAATCCCTAGATTATAGTAATCTACTGCAAAAGGTAGTGACCACCATGGGTCAAGCCTTTGATGCTACGGCTTGTATCCTGCGACCGGTAGAGTTCAACCAACTCACACCAGAATGTTTCACCTACAAGGTTTCTGGGGATGGCAAGACACCTCATATCCCTGATACTGATTTGATGATACAACAGGTATTAGATAAACCCGAGACTAAGTCGTGGCAAGAAACAAGGGATGATCAGAATTCGGTGCAGTTGATCGTTCCCTTACCAGACCAACAACAGATCTTAGGGGTGTTGTGTCTCTACCAGCAAGGGAGTGAGGGGTCTTGGAATAAAGAAGATATCCAGCTGATAGAAGCCGTTGCTAAACAAGCAGCGTTAGCGATTTCTCAGGCAAAACTACTCCAACGCACCCAGTTACAGGCTCAGCAGATGCGGGATGAACTAGATGTAGCTCGCCAGATTCAGAATAATTTGCTGCGTCAGAGTTGGCCAGAGATGGAACAGGTGCGAGTGCAAGCTCACTGCACCCCAGCGCGACAGGTTGGTGGGGATTTTTTTGAAGTGTATGTTCATCCCCAAGGAGATATATGGCTAGCAGTTGGAGATGTGTCCGGTAAAGGGGTACCTGCTGCCTTATTTATGACCAGTGCCATGTCGATGTTACGACGGGAACTTGCTCAAGAAACATCCCCAGACCCAAAAACAGTGATCCAAAATCTTAACCACACCATGTCAGATGACCTCTATCATACCAACTGTTTTATTACCCTGGTCTTGGCTCGTTATACCCCTGACAAGCAACAGTTGGTTTATGCTAATGCTGGTCATAGCTATCCTATGGTTTGGTCTCATCACCAAGTAGTCCAACAACACTCAGAGTCAAAAACTCCAGAGCCGACTTACCTCCAGGTTCGGGGTATTCCCTTGGGCATTTTGCCAAATTGGCAGGCGGAGTCAGGACATTTAAGATTAAATTCAGGTACCATCCTGCTACTAACAAGTGATGGAATTACGGAAGCAACCCTGAATCCAGTGAATCCAGTGACAGGTTCTTCATCCCATGGGTCAACCAGCACCAGCTCTAGGCTTGAGTCATCGGGTCTTTGGCAGCTTCTGCTTCAGGAACCTGCTCCCTTTGACCTGAGTCATTTATTAGCTCGGATTCGAGAGCGTACCAACCCGATTCAGGAAGACGACCAAACCCTAGTATCTCTGGAGGTATTGTAGTGGATGAAAACAGAACTACAGATACCGAGTGACCTGAAGTTTTTGAGCATTGTCGAAAACTGGTTTCTAGGGATTTTGCAGGTTGAACTCGGAAATCGTGTTGATTGGCCTAGTCTATCCAATCGTTTGCGATTGGTGTTAGTGGAAGCTTACTCTAACGTAGTTCGTCATGCTCATCGCGATCAGCCGAATTTACCGGTCTTGATTTGCCTAGAACTCAAAGAACGGGATATTGCTCTGGAGATTTGGGACTATGGTCAAGGATTTGATCCATCCACTTATACAGAACCAAATCCAGATGATTTACAGGAAAATGGCTATGGCTGGCTAATTATCCATCGACTAATGGATCGGGTGGAGTATCGCTTACAGGTCAATGGTCGGAATTGCCTGGAGTTGCAAGTCAGGTTAGCCAAGTAGCCCAGTAGCGGAAAAGCTATTTGGGGCGTTGCTAAATTCAAAAGGCAATTGTTAATTAACCTAATAATAAATAGGATTTAATTAACCCCATTAGTTTGCGTTTTCGGCCATGAACAGTTATTAATTTAGTACGGTAATCTGACCATTCTTGTTCTCTCCCCGAGGCAAGATAAGCATCACGGGCTTTTTTCAGCCATTCTACTGCTTCATAATAGTATTTTGCTTTTCCTGCATCCATAATTGACTCGGCGCGACGACAAGCATTACGAATTACCCAATCCGGATTGATTTCTATGGCTGCATCCATAACCCTGTGAGTCAGTCCATCGGAATCATAATAACTATTATCTAGAGTAGCGATCGCTTTATCAACTAATCTTTCATAGAGGTATAGCAGAAGTCAGAAGTCAGAAGTCAGAAGTCAGAATTAAAACTATTGCTATACTTAGCTTTGAGACTTTTGTCATGTCCTAACTGCCCTGGCGACTGCTATAAATATCAACTTTAACTTTTTATTCACCCCAGCTCTCATAAGTTGCTAAAGCTTCTAGTAATTATTCCTTGATCGTTGACCAATTATCTCCTGCTAATTTTTATATTTTGCGATAATCTGAAAAATTTTTTTGTGCTTTAAACGCTGTTACTTTTGCTGGGATTGCTAAACAATCATCGCCTAATTTGAAGGCTATTTAACTTGTAAAATAACTTAACCTGTATTGACAATTTTCAGGCAATTTTAATCCAATATCAGCAATTTATAAAGCCTATATTTGAGCATTTTGTTCGTTAATTAAGGCAGTAGCAAGGGCTAAAGCTTGTTCCATTATGGTCATTTGTGACCGTGCAGCTTTCATGGCGAGGTCAACCCGTTCTAAGAGGATATCTGAAAAGTTTTTTGATACTGAATTTTGCCCCCCTAGCCCCCCAATTCTGGGGGGAACAAGAATCAATTTGCTGGTAGAAGTCCCCCAAAATTGGGGGACCAACGGGGGCTTGGATGTAGCAAATGAGACTTTTCAGACAACCTCTAAACGAACTAACATGATCAAATACTTGATTAAAAGCCCTGTTGCTTGAGCTAAATAGAGATATTATTCGTAGCGTTGTTGTCGTTATAAAATTTGTAGTCTAATTAAAGCTAAATCCTCAGCGTAATCTGGGGGAAATCCTTCCCATAAACTGGTCGAAGTAATATTTCCTTGAAGTATCTGTTGTAATGGTGGATAGTCCCAACCTTGCTGTAAAGCAGCCCTCGCCATGTCAAAATAGCTACCCCACTCGTTTTGCCAAAAGTCAAAATTTACTTCTAAGTCTACTTTTTATGATTTAGCTATATCTGTACTGAGAATTGTTTCGCACCAAACAGTATTTAATTCACAAGCAATATCATCATTGTCGATACCATACTCATCTACCAAATCCCAGTTTTCGATGCAAGACTCGGTAATAGCAGTTAGCATTGCGATCGCATTTATATGACCAGTGTTGACACGGGTTGGATTACAGACGAGAAGCCTCATCCTGTGCGTGAATACCTCCGTCAGCAAGGATTTCGTCCACCACTTGATGTGATTGATGGCGCTGCACGGGTTTATGATCCCATTGTGCGCGGGTTAGCAGGAGAGCGCCTCTATGGGGTGTTCCTGAAAGACTATAAACCATGTGATTGGTAAGGTTATATAGCGCTACGCGCAAGTCAGAAGTTAGAATTTAGAATTTAGAATTTAGAATTTAGAATTTAGAATTTAGAATTGGGAATCGGGAATCGGGAATCGGGAAAACTGATCTGACTCCCGATACCCCCATCTCCCCATCTCCCCACACTCCCTACTCCCTACTCCCTTCGCTATAGTAACTCCTCAAGGGTTGATTAGCTTAAGCAAAATAGTCTCCCATTTTTCTAATGATGCTTTATCGCTAGTCTGAATTTTATGAATTACCCACTGCTCCATAATTGATGACCTAAATAAGTAGACTGGTTTCTCTAAGTCTTGATTCCTCATAATCAAACCTTGTTGTTCGAGAGAATATAAATCTAATTCTTGTTGGCTAAAAACTAAGTCAATATCACTTAAGTCAACAGTAATCTTTTGCTCCAGACTACCTTTCAACTTCGACCAAGCCATCAGTATCAACAGACCTTGCTCGACATCCCTGCACCGTTGCCAAATATCTTGAAAAATATGTCTAGTTTGACTTTCAAACTCCTTGGCAAAGGTTTCAGTATCAGGTAACTTCCCAGTTCTTAATTCTCTAAATAGCAAAGAACCAGCAATTTGTAGCAGCGCGGGATGTCCACCAGCCATGTTTTGAATAACATCCCGTAATGCTGGTGTGATTGGAATACCTTGTAGCAGAGTATCCACTTCAGTCTCCGTTAATGGCCTAAGTACCACAAACAGATAGTGATTGTACCACGGGGATTGATCTGGGGTTAGACTCGGTCCAAGTTCATTGAAACGTTTGAGTGAGGTGACAATCATTGATAGATATTCCCTCTCCCGAGATTGATAGGCAATACTGCGACACTCACTTAGAAAGACTTCTATGTCAGCTTGAGTATAGTGCGGGTTTTCTCGCAAAGCCGCATCATAGTCATCCACTAGCAACACCAAGAACTTGTTTCGTTTCCCAAGCTGCCCCAATACTTGGCGCATCCCCCTGGCAGTTGCTTTTCCCTGGTCGAGCAATGTTTCAATGTCACTCTTAAGGTCTGGCTCACTATCTAATTTATCCATCAGCTCAATTAGGACTTCTTGCCAAAACCCGGAAGCTGTAAACGGTTGGATACTTTCGCAACTGAATAGCACCATCACCGCCTGTGATGGCTCTTCTCCATACTCTTGCCAAACGTCCGGGGAAGCCAGGAGTTCCAGGAAAGAGGTCTTTCCCATCCCTGGGCCACCCCAAATCGCTAAGTTACTGCGGTTATATATTTGATCAAAGGCAGTCTCAATGAGAGATTTTCGTCCCACAAAACGGTCTGGGGGAACTGGTGCGCCTACAACGAAAGGATTGTTTAATTTGTTAAAGAGCTTATAAACCTCTTGATTATCTGGCTCTATGGTTAGCACTTGCTTCAATTGCTGCGTTGTGAGGATAACTTCCCCTACTTCCATCAGGTGTTGTGCATAACCTAAATGCGATCGCACTAATCCATCCTGATTCCGGACTCGATCAACTAGGTATGCTCGCTGATAGCATTGCACTGCTTTATCAAATACGTCACCTTCCAAATATATCCTTGCGATCTCGAATAAAGCACTAAAGTGATTGGGATTGGCTTTCAAAACCTGTTCATAGGGTTTCACCCCCTGAGCATTTCGTTCAATTGCTTGTTGATAACTAGCCTTAGCCTCTGGATCGAGGTCTTCCAATTCCAATATCTCTCGCCGCAATGGGTAACGTTGGACTAACCAGCGGCGGACTAATTCTATTTCTACTTTGTAATATTTTCCGTTGTAGGATGAAACTTGATCAGTTATTTCTACGACCCCTAAGAAACCTAATTTAAGCAGTTTTTCCCTAGCTTGAGTCAAAGACTCGGTGATGGTAACGCCATATTCTTCCAGTAAACTCAACGGGTCTTGCACAACCTGATTAGGATTTCTTTCAGCTTTTTTTTGAGCCTCTGCTACTGCGGAAAATATCACTCGTTCCAGAATCGGTAATCCATCCCGAAACCAGGTTAATCCTCCTTCACCAATTTCAATGGCATCATCAACAATTCTAGTCACATCATCACGAGTTACCTGCCACTTTTGTTCAGTTCTAGCTTGAGCAAACAGTGCATGACATAGGACCTGAGTGAAATAGGGATGACCTGATGTTAATGCTAAGATAGCATCGATTGCCTCCGACTCGTAGGTCAAAGACCCCTTAGCTGGTTCAGTAATTAACTCTGTGGCACTTCGTTCACTGAGCAAGCCAACTTTTTGGCTAGGAGCACCTTTAAATAATCCCAGCAACTTGGGCATATCATCCAGTTGCCGTCCTATAAACGGAATAATAAATAATCGCTGATCTTGTTCGATTAGAAATTTTAAATAATGGAAAAACGTTTCAGATGAAGACTCCTTTGATGAAGCAAGCTCTGAGGTATAATAGTTACTACTCAACACATCAAATTCATCTAGCAACAACACCAGCTTTTTATACCCTAATTCTTTATAGACTTTTGGTAAAAAGCTATCTGCAAAAAGAGTCGGATTGGTTTCTAATTCCGTAATGCTTGGTAGATTAATAGGGTCAGATTCTAGCTGAATTTGTTTAATAATAGCTTGTCCTAAACTGTATAGAACACGGCTAAGGGATAACTGACTTTTGTCCTGTAGATCAAACTGAACAAACACAAATTCATCTTGCCCAACAAAATTGGGAATTTGTTTAAGTACAGTGGATTTACCAATACGTCGTTGACCATGGAACAAAATTACCTGTACGCCCTGCTGGAGGTTGTCCTCAATGAATTCAAACTTGTTGCGTCTACCGAAAAATAATTCTGGTTCAGAAATGGGACGACCAACAATGTAAGGATTTCTTCTAATATAAGGATTTTTCCGAACAGTTGCACTAGTCATGTTGGCTTTCTTCCCAGTTACGTTGTAAGGATTCAGCTATCAGCATTCAGCTATCAGCATTCAGTTATCAGCTATCAGCTATCAGCTATCAGCTATCAGCCAAGACCTGTGGCCACCCTACTTGAGGTGCGAACAGCTTTTGAATAAAATAAGCTGACGGCTGACTACTGTTCGCGTAGCGTGCGCGTAGCGCATATACTTAGATGGGCTTTTCCCCAGACTTTAAATGGGTGCATCTCCTAGAAGCTATTTTAACCGGTGGTGCGTTACGGGGGGGCTGTTCCAACGCTAGCTACGAGGAGGCAAATTAGGGCGAGCCCCCCTAACGCACCCTACTCAAAATTTACTACGCAAACGAGGTTTATTTTAAGCTGACAGCTGACAGCTGACAGCTGACGGCTGAATACTTACACTCACCCAATTAAGAACTGCTATATAGTATCACCACAAGCTCAGGAGAGCAACCTTAGTTTATCCGCTAATTGCGCCTTTTGGAAGAGCAGCTGTAACTTTTCCAATCCATTCTAGGATAGATGGCACCTGGTGCAACATTTAACCTCTCTAAACCTACCCATCAGCAGGAATGATCTGTATAGCACCAGGTGAAAACCTGGTGGTTGTTGCCGACAAAGCGCGGATCATTATGTTCCGCGCGCCATTCCAATCCCGTGGTAAAGAGAAGCCACATTTTGGGCATTGGAATTTTTTACTGCCGCCTAATTTTTCGTGAATTTGACCACATTCTGGGCAAGTTTTGCTGGTATAAGATTCGTTAACCAAGACAACCTTCACCTCATGACGATCCGCCATTTGAGTTAAGTGCTGGCGAAACTTATAATGATTCCAGGTAAGCAGATTGCGAGCTGTTTTCCTGTTTAATTTCCTAGCTGATTTTACTACCATTTGAGATGTTTCAAACGTTGGCAAAAATATAAGCTTGTAATTACTAACCAGGAAAGAAGCTGACTTGTTATGGCAGTCTTTAATTAGGTTTTGAATTTTTTGGCGTAAGCGATGGGCAGCATTTTTCATTGCTCGTCTCTGTCTTTTCGCAGAGCTTAAGTCAATCCGACTCATCAACCGATCTAGTTGCTGACAAAGTCTTTGAACCCGACCAATATCCCCAGAGCCTATCTCTAGGTAATTTTTGCCGTCAAAGCCAGTAAGGAATGTCCTAATACCTGGATCTAAAGCTATTACTTTATCCTGTTTGGTGGGAGTAGGTTCAATGTATTCGGGAAAAATGCCGTACCATTTGCCTTTAACCCAAACTAATTGAGTACCGTAGATGCATTCATCGGGAAAACCTTGAGGTGAACGAAAGGACAGACCTTTTACTTTGGTGGGATACCAATAACCTTTTTTGAAGTCTCCAACTTTGAATTTGATTACTTGAGTGATCTGCCGACAGGATTTAAATTTGGCAAAACCTCCATTGACCTTGGCTTGTTTAACGGCATCGATCCCATCGGCAACAGCTTCTTGTAATTGGTGCCCTGGTAGGGTTTTTACCCACTCTGGTCTATCAGATTTTCTAGCCAGTTTTTGTAGGTCATAAGTACTACCTTGATAGCCGTTTTTGATAGCAGCGATCGACCAGTTGTAAATCCATCTATATGCATTAAGCCAAGTTTTCCAAACCCTGTGAAGCTCTTTAGATGGAAACACCCTGAGCCTCAAGACACTGTTTGGTGTCAACTTCATCGTCTGGTTCCGGGGTTTTATCTTGTACCGCTTGCGTGACTTGCTTTTGATATTTTCGGAGTCCGTAAAGCCTAGCAGAGAAACAGTGGAGGATGGACAGGATATCTTCGACGAGCTCTTGTTCTGGGGAGAGTTTGCGTTCATTGAGAACCACGAGCTTGACTCCACTTTTTTGGCATAACCACTCAAGTAATGGGAATCCAAATCTGACGGCTCTGTCTGGGTAGGCAACGACAAATGCTGAGAGATCACAGCTGTAAATTCGTTCCAATATTTTGAGGAACTTTTTCCGCTTAAAATTGAGTCCTGATCCAACTTCTGAAACAATTTCAGCGTTTGGGTATTTTGACCGTAGAAATTCAGCTTGTCGATCAAGGTCGTCCCGTTGGGAGTAGGTAGAGACTCTTGCATAGCAGACAATGGGCTTAATCTGCGGAGTTTCTCCTTCGACACAGAACCGCCTTTGATTCCCTTTTGTCCTGATACTGTCGAGTCTCCCCTCTTTGTCCCACCGCCTAAGAGTTGAGATCGAGACTCCGAGGTGCTCGGCTGCCTCTTTTGGAGTGACATATTTTTTCATTGACCGTGAACCTTACTAAATCTAGTATACTTAACTTTAGTAAGGTTTGCTAAGGCTTAGTAATATATCTGGCTAATAGTTACACCTCCTAAGAATTTTTCCAGCTAAGACAGCAGCACCAAAGCCATTATCAATATTTACTACTCCTATGCCTGGTGCGCAAGAATTCAACATGGTTAACAGGGGTGCCATACCACCAAAACTGGCTCCATAGCCGACACTAGTAGGAACGGCAATAACTGGACAATCGGCCATGCCAGCTACCACACTGGGTAATGCTCCTTCCATCCCAGCTACGACAATTAAGACATCGGCCTCGGCAATCACCTGTCGATTATTCAGCAAGCGGTGGATACCAGCTACCCCCACATCCCAAAGGCGCTTGACCTGAAACCCACATAATTCAGCAGTTACTGCGGCTTCCTGAGCTACTGGTAAATCGGATGTGCCCGCAGAAATTAGACTAATGATACCGGCATACTTAGGTTCGAGCTGAGATGGTGCGATCGCACAAATTCGAGCTGTGGAATAATACTGTAACTCTGGGACTTTTGACTCTAGCTCCGTTGCCACCTCTGGTGTAATCCGTGTGGCCATTACTACTGGATTCTGCTGGCGCATTACTGCCATAATCTGAGCAATTTGGTCAGGGGTTTTTCCCTCTCCCCAAATTACCTCAGGAAATCCAGTTCTTAAGGTGCGGTGGTGGTCAATTTTGGCAAAATCACCGACTTCTTCGTAGGTAAAATCCTTCAGTTTATCTAGAGCAACAGTTGGGCTAAGGTCACCAGCCGCAACTGCTTCCAGTAGAGATTTTAATGCTTCGGGTTGAGTCATTTTAAGGTTATCAGGTTATTAGGTTGAAGGTTTAAGGTTATCTGGTTATTTAGTTTAAGGTTGAAGGTTATTAGGTTTAAGGTTATTAGGTTTAAGGTTATCCGGTTTAATATTTAATGTTTCCGGTTGAGCTACGATTTATAGTTGATAAGTGCGTAGGGTGCGTTAGGGGGGGATTGCCATCATATTCAACTTCGTAGCCAGTCGCCCCGTAACGCACCACGGGGTCAAACACCAAAAATGAGATGTACCCAAGGGATCCCCCTAAATCCCCCTTAAAAAGGGGGACTTTGAGGTTGATAAGTGCGTAGGGTGCGTTAGGGGGGGATTGCCATCATATTCAACTTCGTAGCCAGTCGCCCCGTAACGCACCACGGGGTCAAACACCAAAAATGAGATGTACCCAAGGGATCCCCCTAAATCCCCCTTAAAAAGGGGGACTTTGAGGTTGATAAGTGTACCTTACACATGCAAGAAACGCTATATAGTATTTCTAAATAGATCATGAAACCCAATGCTGATTGATCATAACATCAAAAACTCCTCCTAATTCTTTCCTACTGTTCCCTTTTCCCTATTCCCTTTTCCCTATTCCCTGCTCCCTGCTCCCTGCTCCCTATTCCCAATGTTATCATTCTGAAATTTTCAGTTCATCAATATTCCAGAATGCGCCTCCTAGAGCGGAATATTGAATCCCTTCTATGGAATTACGAACTGCGGTCATGGCGAGAGGATTAATCAGATAAATATAAGGCAAGTGTTCTAAATTAATATGTTGGGCTTCTTGATAAATCTTTTTGCGATTGTTTTCATCTAACTCTTGAGCGCCTTGGATATAAAGGTCACTTATTTTTTGCTCCCAATCGGCTATTTTACGACCTTGGATCGGGGATTGACCAGGGAAGGTTTTTTGATTAAAGCTGTGCAATCCCCCATCTACAGACCAGACATTAGAACTATTATTGGGTTCAAAGCCACCGCCACTAAAACCAAGCAAATGGCATTCCCAATCTAAGCTATTGCCGAGTTTGTCTACTAGGGTATTGAAGGCAATGGGAGTAAAATCGACTTGAATGCCAATTTTACTGAGGTCTTGCTTAATCTGTGCTCCCATGGCTTCTCGCAGCTTATTACCAGCATTAGTCATTAAGGTGAAACGGACTCGATTACCTTGGCTATCGAGCAGTTCCCCTTCGTCATTGTAGTTAAAGCCCGCTGTTAAGAGTAATTTCTTGGCTTTGTCGGGATTATAGTCATACACTGGTAACCCCTTTTCTGGTGACAGATAATAGGGGCTTTGCACAGGTAAATTAGAATATTGCGGCGCACCTAACCCCCGATATAAATTATTCAGCATGGTTTGCCGGTCTATGCCATAGGCAACGGCTTGTCTAAATTCGAGAGTATTAAACCAACGGGACTTAATTGGATCTACTAAAGGCTCTCCATCCCGGCTACCGGTGTTGAGATTGAAGGAGATAAAACTGGAACTGAGGGTAGGACCAGCGATGTGGATGGTAAAGTTACCCTTTTTTTCCTCCTGCTTCAGCAGGGAATAGTATTCAGGGGATACACCGAGAGCATCTAATCCGCCGGAGCGAAACTGAATAAAGGATGAATCCGTTGATTCTACAATTTCCCAGATCGCCCGCTCAATATAAGGTTGCTGGTTTCCCTGTTCATCTTTTTTCCAGTAGTAGGGATTACGGTCATAAACCACCCGCTGACTGGTGCGGTAGAGTTTGAGTTTGTAAGGGCCGTTGACAATAATATCCTCTGGATCTGTATCTACCCCCCACATGGTCAGAAACTTAGGATTACCCTCTGAATCTTTGGTTTTCACGGATTCTTGCAGGACATGAGCGGGTAAGACCGGTAAGCCAGTACTGCGGAGAAAGGGCGCAAAAGGTTCAGGGACAGCAAATTCCACCCGACGCTGATCGATCTTCTTGACCGTTGGTAAAGCTCGACTCTTGCCAACCCGGAGGATATCTCTAGAATCAGTGGGAATTTCTGGGTTGAGGTAGATGTCATTGTAGGTAAAGACGACATCATCAGTGGTTAAAGGCTCACCATCTGACCACTTTAGCCCCTCCCTCAAGGTAAATAGGATTTTAAGTTTATCGTCGGAAATCTGCCAGGATTCCGCTAAACCCGGGATTATGTCCCCGGTTATCCCATCAGTGTCTATTAAACCCTGAAAGGTAAGACCAAAAATATTGGTGGCACTTTGGTTAAGGGCATAGTTAAAGGTGTTAATGTCACTGAGAATACTCTGGACTATGCGGGGAACGTGAGCTGCCTTGGTTTCAAATTGGCTGATGCTACAGCCAGGGAGTGCGATCGCAAAACTCACAGCCAGGAAAATTCCTAGACAACGATACCAGAGAAGCACAAGAGAATTAGCAGAGGTCATGTAAGAAAGGGAGTAGGGAGTAGGGAGTAGGGAGTAGGGAATCGGGAATCGGGAATCGGGAGTCGGGAATCGGGAACTACGATAATCAACTCTGTACTAGCATACCAAGTCCAGTAGGGTGCGTTAGGGGCGGGCTTGCCCTGATGTTCAACCTCGTACTCAGTGTTTGGACAGCCCGCCCCGTAACGCACCAGCCAAGGGCTCGCTGTTCCCTGTTCCCTATTCCCTGTTCCCTTCTAATTACTGTTCCCTGTTCCCTATTCCCTGTTCCCTACCTCACGAGGTTCAGAGGTTCAACCGCGAGGCTCAGAGGTTCAACCGCGAGGCTCAGAGGTTCAACCGCGAGGCTCAGAGGTTCGACCGCGAGGCTCAGAGGTTCAACCGCGAGGTTCAGAGGTTCAACCGCGAGGTTCAGAGGTTCAACCGAGAGG
>NZ_JAAHHE010000163.1:9785-14717 GCF_010692525.1 Moorena sp. SIO3B2 | reverse complement strand
AGGCACGTAAGTGGCTGACTTGCCCAGCATTTAAGGCCGTAGGCCACGCTACGCGAACGGCTTTGTTTATCAGTACATATATTATAGCAATTTTATAATACCCTGTGCAAAATTCATCCCACACCTAATGCTACGCATTAGGTGTGGGATGAATTTTGCCGGACAGCTAAATTAATTTATTGCTGAGACTGGCTTTGGAGCCGTTGCTCAACCCTTGAACTTAACTGTTGAAGGTTGACCGTCAACGGTCAACCTTCAACCTTCAACCTTCAACAAAATTTCAAGCCGACTCAATATCTATTTGCTATTTTTTATTTTCAATCAGCAAGGTACTGCTGATTTTTTCAATACGCTTGGGATCACCAATGATCAATGGTTTATGGGTTTGATTGCTACTCTTTTGGGTAAGGGCACCCCACTCGACAGACAGGCGTTGCAGTAGCTGATCCTGTTTTGCCCGAAATTCTAGGATATCGTTGCCACCATTAATGATGGCAAACCACACTAAACCGCGATCGCGTGTTGGGAGAAAACCAGCTAGAGCACTAACTTCTCTGAGAGTTCCGGTTTTAATCACAGCCCCTGGGGGAATGTTACGGTCGAGCATGGTCCCCTTAGTATCCCGTCCAGCTAGGGGGAAGACATCCCTAAGATTAAGCTGGTAAGGCTGTAAAAAGCGCTCAATAGCCATGAGCATAGCACAAGCAGCACGGGGGGAAATTCGATTCTCCATACCTAAGCCAGAGCCATTAATCAACTGAATTTCGCTACCGGGTAAACCAGCTGACCTAGCCGCCAACCGAGCGGTTGTCTGAGCACCGCCAATGGCTTGAGACAACATCTGAGATACGTCGTTGTTACTGTAGATGTTCATCTCTCTAAGAATATCTACCAGGGGCAAAGACTTGTGGAGTAACAGATATTCTTGCTTGGGAATGGGAGTATCAGATACAACTACATTCCCAGCAATTTCTAATTGGGGTTTCTCGGTTCCTTTGGGCATGGCTTGATATTGGCGGAGAATCTGCCAAGACCAGCTGCTGGATTTTAAGGCTTGCAAGAGTTGTCCACCAGCAATTTCTGGGTTGTCCTTATCATTCATAGTGAAATGGCCAATGATGACTAAATTCCCAGTGACCCGGCGGATTCCCAGTTGATTTAGGCTATTACCCAATGCGATCGCTTCTTCCCACACAAAAAACGGGTCGCTACCACCAGTAATTACCAAATCTCCCTGCAATACCCCATCTTTAACTATTCCGGTGGCACTGACTCTAGTTTCAAATTGATGAGCTGGTCCCCATTGCTGTAATGCCGCTAGACTAGTGGCAATTTTCGTGATTGAAGCTGCGGGTATTGGAACATTTCCCCGGTGGGTCGCCAGTCTAGTCAGTCCCGATTGAATCCATACTCCTTGCTTAACTGCTGAACCTTGAACACGCCATTTTTCTATGAATTCAGCCACAATCGCTTCAGCAGACGGGTCTGGTTCAGCTGGCAAGCTAAACAAGGAGGTATCCCGCCAAGCCATCAGTTGAGCTTGATCAAGGTTGATCGGTTGCAGAATTCTCCAAAGTTTCACAGATATAACGACAAACGCACCGGCCAGCATCCCAGCAGCAAGTTGTTTTAGCATTCACTACACCACATTTGTTTCTTGAGGCTGCTCTATTTTAGATACTGAATGCTGCTACTGTTAAGTCCTAATCAATGATTCTCAGGAAGTTTCCGGTTTGTCGTAGGGTTTATCTGGTATAATTGTCTTAACAGCCACAGAAGCTTGAGATTTGGGAGTCTGCTGATCAAGACGACCTAAGCAATAATCGAGCTAAGAGCAATTGTTGTATCAAACAACAGTTAAGTTGTTCTGTAGTAAATGCATTGGCTGTAAGCAAAAGCGCTTTTGGGATTTTCCGGCAAAGCCAACACAGATACCTCCTCGTCAATTGTTAATTGACGTGCTATACACGGATTCCGGCTATGGGGCGGAATTACCGGGTTAAATGTATCTGAACAGTTCTGTTGAGAACATGTCACCATGCAAGTCTTTCGGGTCCCAAATCTCAAGTTAAACAGATCACATTGTTTACTATTCCAGGTAATGGTTCTGGTAAGATGTGGAAGGTTTCTATAAACTTTGAGCAATGGCATCGACTGGCGCACGAATCGCAATAGACGCTATGGGCGGGGATTATGCCCCCCATGAAATAGTTGCTGGAGCTATTAGAGCACAAGCTGAGTTAGGGGTAGAGGTATTGTTGGTAGGGGATCCTGAGCAAATCAGATCCTCTATTGCCCAACACCACGGATCAAGTCAGATAGAAATTGTAGCTGCTGATGGTGTCGTTGCCATGGGTGAAGAACCCTTGGTGAGCTTGAAGCGTAAGCCCAACGCTTCTATTAACGTAGCCATGGACTTAGTCAAGGAAGGACGTGCTGACGCTGTAGTCTGTGCTGGGCACTCTGGGGCAGCCATGGCAGCGGCTCTATTGCGCTTAGGGCGTCTGCCAGGGATTGACCGTCCCGCAATTGGCGCAGTGTTTCCTACCATCATGGCTGGCAAGCCAGTGATTATAATGGACGTGGGGGCAATTGTGGATTGTCGCCCTAAATATCTAGAGCAGTTTGCCATCATGGGGTCAGTATATAGCAAGTATGTCTTGGGCATGGAAGAGCCTAAGGTGGGTCTGCTAAACATTGGTGAGGAAGAGTGTAAAGGCAATGATTTGGCCATCCGCACTCATCAACTGCTACGAAAGAATTCCAGAATAAACTTTATTGGCAATGCTGAGGGTAGAGATGTACTCTCAGGTCAGTTTGATGTAATTGTGTGCGATGGCTTTGTGGGCAATATACTGCTCAAGTTTGCCGAAGCAGTAGGGGAGGTGATGCTGCAAATTATCCGAGAAGAACTGCCTCAAGGGATACAAGGTCAGCTAGGTACAGCGTTGTTAAAACCCAACTTGAAGCGGATTAAGCAGCGTATGGATCATGCCGAACATGGCGGTGCTCTACTCTTGGGGGTGGCAGGAATTTGTATTATTAGTCACGGTAGCTCCCAAGCCCCATCGATTTTTAACGCCATTCGGTTGGCTCAAGAAGCCATTGATCACCGAGTACTAGAGCGGATTAAAGCTAATCACTTCAAAAAGTCTAAGAAATCAGTGGCTACTAATTCCAGCAGTGAGGAGTAAGGCATGATCGACTGATCAGCATTTCAAGGCTACCATTAGCGCAACTGTTTTTTTGTTGACGGTTGACCGTTGGCGGTTGAAAGTTTATGGTTAACCGTTAACCTTAAGAGTGTCAAGCATGGGGACTAAACTTTGACTAGCTGATCAAGTCTCGTGTTAGAATTCCTTAGCGGAATTGCCCACCGTATTAGGGTGGCGATCGATAACGGTAATTACAAGAGGGTTCCGTGATAATGGCAGATTGTTAGCTTGAGCGTCCCACAAGCCTCACAACATAGTTGTTTAAGGCTTGTGTGCTATAGTTGAGTGTGGCATTGATGGCAAGATTGACCAATCACCAGTCTTTCCGCCTTCTCCCTAAGCAGCGAACTTGGGAAGAGAAAAACATGGGATGCAACTGATGGAGAATAGCCTTGAATCAACTAGGAACAGGCATTGCTATTACCGGAAGCGGTTCCGCAGCGTCAGAGGTTACCCTCGATAACCATCAACTAAGCCAAATGGTTGATACATCGGATGAGTGGATTACCACCCGTACCGGAATTCGGCAAAGGCATCTGGTGCATGCACAAGGGAGTCTAAGTGAGATGGCTACTGGGGCAGCAAGGAATGCGATCGCTATGGCTGGAATTGCTCCTGAAGACCTAGATCTGATTATCCTAGCCACCTCAACCCCGGATGATCTGTTTGGCAGTGCTAATCAAGTTCAGGCACTCCTGGGAGCATCAAAAGCAGTTGCCTTTGATATAACCGCAGCCTGCTCTGGGTTCGTCTTTGGACTGGCTACAGCGTCCCAATTTATCCGCACTGGCGTTTACCAAAATGTCTTACTGATTGGTGCGGATATTCTATCAAGATGGGTGGATTGGTCAGACCGAAGTACTTGTGTACTATTTGGAGATGGTGCTGGGGCTGTAGTTTTGCAGGCAAATCAATCCGACCGCTTACTGGGATTTGCACTGTGTAGTGATGGTACCCAAAATAGCTGTCTTCAGTTAGCATATGAACCACAACAGCAGGAAATTGTCAAGGGTTTGACTGTTGGTAAAGGGACTTATCAGCCCATTACCATGAGTGGCAAAGAGGTTTATCGCTTTGCGGTGCAAAAGGTACCAGAAGTGATTGAAAAAGCATTATTCCGAGCCGATATCACCACTGAACAGGTGGATTGGCTGGTCTTGCATCAAGCTAATCAGCGGATTCTGGATGCAGTTGCCCAACGTCTTAAGATTCCTAAGCACAAGGTTCTAAGTAATCTTGCCCAATATGGTAATACCTCAGCGGCTTCTATACCTATAGTGTTGGATGAAGCAGTGCGGCTTGAGAAAATTAAATCAGGAGATATTATAGCTACCTCCGGCTTTGGTGCAGGATTGACTTGGGGAGCAGCGGTTTTTAAGTGGGGAAGGTAATTGATGTACTCCAGCACCATCCTGACCCAGTTAATCATTGTTGACGGTTAACAATCAACAGTCAACCGCCAACGACTAACTTTTCAAGGGTTACTGATAACAGACACTATGGAGTGAGGCTTTTCCAAACCATGATCCTCCATCAGCTGCTGATTAGCCATCACCTGTTGAGGAGGACCGTCAGCAATAATTTGCCCTTCGTCAAGTAGTAAAACGCGATCGCATACTTCTAAAATCAGTTCTAGGTCATGGGAGGAAATCAGTATTGTCTCCTCGGACCGTTTCAAAAAGCTAATCAAGCGACGCCGGGAACGAAGGTCAAGATT
>NZ_JAAHHE010000163.1:0-9098 GCF_010692525.1 Moorena sp. SIO3B2 | reverse complement strand
TAATCACTTATAGTCGGGGTGAGGGAATTGTGTTAAGTGTTAATTTAATTATTAATTTTATTTAATTTAAATTAACAAAACCCCAACCCAAACCCTAAACTTATAAGTCGTTAACCGGAATCAATATTACCTTGATTTGATTACCATTAATTAGTTATCATTGATTAGTCTTAATTCCCTTCGATCATGCTTCTGTTAACAGAATTTCGGCGATCACAAATCCTACTGAAATCAAGCTAGTCAGTCCCAAAGCAATGTAGTGGTGGAAACTAGCAGTGTTTGTACTAGACCCCATACGCTTTCCCCTAGGAAGGGGTAATGAAAAGCTCTGTGTTCTAGTCTCTCTTGTCACACCAGAACTTTCAGAAACCATAAATTGAGAGGTGTTACTATACCCTCGTAAAATCATCGCTTTATAGACTTGCTGGGATTGCTGGTAACTGCGCACCAAAAGTGTTCCGGTTAGGGAAGCTAAAAGTCTCAGGTTACGGTAAGTACGGGCGAAGGATTCCAGTAGCGAAGCAACTGGGTGACCTCCAAATTCCTGCCATGAAAGCTTTGGTCCTTTGGCACGAAAACCTCGCAGCTGCATTGCCCGCTTCATTTTAGCTAGGTCGTTACTAAATTGCTCAATATAGCGGTAAGACAACAGAGTCATATCCGCTAGCAGTGACGGCAGACCAAGCGATCGCATAGCTTTGATGTTGGTCAAAAAGGGTGCGGTGCCAAATAAAATCACACTAATGGTGAGAATACATAGGAAACGGGTGGCAATCAGCACTAGGGTTAGCAGTCCTTCCTGTCGCAGGGCGATTGGACCGAGCTGGATGATCACGGTAGTGCCTACTGTGAAGGGGAGTAGCAGTGTAATCCCTAACAGAAAAAATCCCGGATAGCGCAACCGATTCAACAGAAAAGACAGTGGCAGCCGAGAGACTCGATAAAAAATTAGGGTCAGAACCACCATCGCTGGTAGCACTATCAAATGCTGTACAAAGGAAAACGCGAAAATTAGGGTTAATAGGGCAATTAGCTTAGCACGAGGTTCCCAACTGTGGATGGGGGAGTCCAAGTGAGCGTAGGCATCAAGTCCATGTTTCATTTAGTCATTTATGATTGTTATTGGTGATTGCTAATTGGGTCTAATCAACATAGGAGCCATAGATTCTATCGCTCCACTTCACCCTTGATACTTCATACTTGATACTTCATACTTGATACTTCACCCTTCATCCTTCATATTTTCTCCATGACCTATGACTCAGTTAGGATCAATCCCTAAGCTAATCAGAATTTAAATTCACTCATACAGTGTATTGGGGGAAAAACGTCAATACCTCTTCCCATGCCCCCATGCCCCCATATTCCCATCAGCTCAGATCGGCACATGAGATTCGCCCAAATTAGATTAGTCCACAAGTGATCACGAGGATATGAGCAAGCACTATATCATCAAAGTGCTGTGCTTTTGTCTTAAACACGTTTAGCCTTTCTTTTTTAACTATACACAAATAAATATGAAATCAAAATCTATCCCTTTTGCCTCTAGCATGCATGCATGCATGCCTTGTCAACACCCACGGTTTATGAGACTTATGCAAGAGGTGTAATAATTAAATTATATATAGTGTAATTAGAGCCTCCAATATTCAGTTAGTTATATAGTTTTGTATAAGTTACAAAAGTTTATCAAAATAGTTACAAAAGTTTATATAAAACTGTAGAAAAATTAGGTTTTTGGATTGATTAACCAAGTGAGAGGTGTTCCGGATTAAATCATCTCGCATAAATACAACGCCTTATAGTCAATCTAAAATTCCAAATCAGGATTATAGAATGCTAACCACCAAAGATGTAAGCAGCAACGATCTCGATAAGTCCTTAAACTTTTACGTAACTGATCAACACAACCCTTTAATAGGTGACTCCAAAATCTCTAGGACTATTATCTTTATTGACTCAGGGGTTGATGATTATCAGAGTTTAGTTAATGGTACGGTACCGGAAAGTGACGTAATTGTCCTGGAATCTACACAGGATGGCGTTGAGCAAATTACCAAGGCTCTGCAAGGACGCACTGATATTTCTGCTATTCACATCGTTTCTCACGGTTCACCGGGGTGTTTGTATTTAGGGAATAGCCAACTTAGTCTAGATACTTTAAACCATTACCTCCCTCAATTAAAAACTTGGTCAACGACTGATTCAGCCACTCCTATTCTCCTCTACGGCTGCAATGTTGCTGGTGGAGATGCTGGTACAGAATTTTTGGAACGACTACACCAAATAACTGGTACTGACATTGCGGCTTCTGCGAACCGCACGGGTAATGCTGCCTTGGGTGGTGATTGGAATCTAGAATGTTGTACGGGTCAGATTGCTGTAGATTCAGCATTTTTGCCGGAATTGATGCAGGTATATCCAGGAGTTTTTGCTGTGTCCTTTAGCAACGCTAACAACTTTCCAGTAGGAACTAGTCCTGCTGCTATTGCCACCGGAGACTTTGACGGTGATGGTGATTTGGATTTGGTAACAGCTAACTCAGACTCTGATAACGTCTCGGTGCTGTTAAATAATGGCGCAGGAAGCTATAGCTTAAGTGGGAACTTTGCCGTAGGAAATTTGCCCGTTGACATTGCTGTGGGAGACTTCAACAAAGATGGTAACCTGGATTTGGTGACCGCAGACTTTGGTACTCCTTTTACATCCTCTACGGATAACACGGTCTCAGTCTTGCTAGGAAATGGCAATGGCACCTTTGGTTCTGCCACCCAAGTCAACGAAGGGGATATTCCTCTATCCGTGGCCGTGGGGGACTTCAACCGCGATCAAAATTTGGATATAGCCGTAGGAAGATTTTCCTCACCAGGTATAGTCTCGGTGTTGTTCGGAAATGGGACGGGGAGCTTTCCATTTACTAACGACGTTACAACCGGGGTTAGTGGATTTTCTACCTCTGTGGGGGACTTCAACAACGATGGTAACCTGGATATAGTGACAGGAAGTGGCAGTAACGAAGTCTCGCTGCTGTTAGGGAACGGGACAACAACCTTTCAGCCTAGTATATCGATTCCAACAGGTGTGTCTTTTGCTGCTCCTGATGCTGTGGGAGACTTCAACAAAGATGGCAATCTGGACTTAGTGATAGGAAGTGGTTCTGGTGCTGAGAACGAAATCGCAGTGTTGTTGGGGAATGGAAATGGTAGCTTTGGTTCTCCCATGCCATTTACAACGGGTGGAGGTTCTGAAGTCGCCGTGGGGGATTTCAATAGTGATGGCAACTTGGACATTGCTGCAGCAAGTGATGATCAAGTCTCACTGCTATTAGGGAATGGTGCAGGAGGCTTTACCCCTTCTGGTCAGTTTGATGTGGGCAGTAATCCCTCTTCCATCACCGTAGGGGATTTCAACGGCGATGGTAAACCAGACATTGCGACGGCCAACTCTGGCTCCAACAACGTCTCAGTATTGCTCAACACTACCTCCTCTTCCATGTTTGCTCTAGGTTCAACAACTCAAGTAGGGGACTTTCGAAACGATACTGACTACTTAGTCGCTGATGTAAATGGGGATGGTGAATCTGATCTCGTTGAACTTTGGAATAATAACAATAAGTTTTTTGCTGCCACTTGGATTAGTAATGGTAGCGGAGGATTTAACCTCGGCAATAATACAGCAGTAGGGGACTTTCGAAACGATACTGACTACTTAGTCGCTGATGTAAATGGAGATGGTGACTCTGATCTCGTTGAACTTTGGAATAATAACAATAAGTTTTTTGCGGCGACTTGGATTAGTAATGGTAGCGGTGGATTTAACCTCGGCAGTAATACAGAAGTAGGGGACTTTCGAAACGATACTGACTACTTAGTCGCTGATGTAAATGGGGATGGTGACTCTGATCTCGTTGAACTTTGGAATAATAACAATAAGTTTTTTGCGGCGACTTGGATTAGTAATGGTAGCGGTGGATTTAGCCTGGGCAGTAATACAGAAGTAGGGGACTTTCGAAACGATACTGACTACTTAGTCGCTGATGTAAATGGGGATGGTGACTCTGATCTAATCGAGGTTTGGAATAATAACAATAATTTCTTTGCTGCCACTTGGATTAGTAATGGTAGCGGTGGATTTAGCCTGGGCAGTAATACACAAGTAGGAGACTTTCGAGATGATACTGATTACTTAGTCGCTGACGTAAATGGGGATGGTGACTCTGATCTAATCGAGGTTTGGAATGATAACAATAATTTCTTTGCTGCCACTTGGATTAGTAATGGTAGCGGAGGATTTAGCCTGGGCAGTAATACACAAGTAGGGGACTTTCGAAATGATACTGATTACTTAGTTACCGATTTAAATGGTGATAATAAGTCTGATATAGTTGAACTTTGGAATAATAACAATAATTTCTTTGCTACTAGTTGGTTAAACATTGCTTAAACACTGTTTAAACACTAACCTAGTTCGGTAGTGTCTATGGAGAAGTAGCTGAATTAATCAAATAATCCTCTGATAGATACCAGAGGATTATTTGATACCTAATTAGGTATTTGATCAGAACACCTCTTCAGCAGCGTCTCCCAAAATAGGAGCGATTTGTTCGGCTGATACTTAAGAGGATATCTGAAAAGTTTTTTGATACTGAATTTTGCCCCCCTAGCCCCCCAACTTTGGGGGAAGAGTCAATTTGCTTCTAAAAGTCCCCCGAGCGAGGGATTGCTCGCTCGGGGGACCAACGGGGGCTTGGATGTAGCAAATGAGACTTCTCAGACAACCTCTAAGTTAACAGATAATTTATTTCTAGTTCAGCCGAATATAGAGCTGAGATTTTCATCCTAACCATTGATAATAGTTATCGATGGTTTACTGGATTGAAATTATCATAGTTATGCTATTGATGAGGCTGCTAATCTTGATGCTGAGCACTCTTTAACAACAACCTTAACTTCACCATTTGGAGCGACAGTTGTTGTTACTGTTCTTCCGCCGATAATCCCGTTGATATTCTGCTCATCAAGTTCAGTACTGAAGCTTTCAGAAACAGGTGAAATAGCGAGGTCAGAGATTGTAATGTTAGCCATTCGCAAATTTTATATTCAGTCAAGTTGTCTTGTTTAGGATTAGAGGTTTTATTGCCTCATTCCATGACTCTCATCTCGAATTTATTCCAGGATTTAAAGAGGTTAATTAATTAAAAAAGTGACAAAAATAATTCAGTTATATCTTGGTTGATTGTAATATATATACTAGGTTATTTAGAGGTTTTATTGCCTTATACCATGACTATAATCTGGGATTTATTCCAGGATTTCAAGGGGGTAATCAAGGAAAAAAGTGACAAAAGGAATTCAGTTGTGTCTTGGTCAATTTTAAAAATACCCCTACTAGTGGGTCAAGTCAGGACAACTATTACGTAAACTTGACGAAATCTCTAGGTTTTTATAACTAAAATTAAATTAGTTATACTTTTTTTGCTTCTGCGTTGCTCCCTTGAAAGCTAGACCTGAGCAAACGTCATAAAACAATTCCACCCAAGATTTATCTTGGGTGGAATCAGAATCAGTACTAGAGTTAAAAGGATAGGGCTGAAGGGGTGACAAGGGATTTGAAAAGTAGGCAGGACCGGTGCGATCGCATTCTTATTCCCTACACCTTGCCCCATTACTATTGTTCTGACTCCTCATCCCCCCACTCCCCCCACTTCCTCCATTACTCTCACTTCTCCCTAAAAGTACTTAATCCCTAGTGCCTGATTATCTTCATCCAAAAATTAAATCAAACTTTACACAAACACTATAAAATTCGACCAAAATCTAAAATTCGATAAAAATCATCCAAAAAATTGACAAAATCATCCAAAAAGTCCCCAAAATCATCCAAAAAGTCCACAAGACTAAGTAAATTTGACTATTAAAACCAACATAAAAGCTAACATCCACCCTCGATCATCAAAACAATGAGTTGAAGACTTTTTAGTTACAAATATGTCAGGACATCAGTCGAAACCTGATCTTGAGGGTGCATGTACTAGTACAGGTAAATATTTAACAGCGTTTCAGCGCAAACTGCTACAAAAAAGTCTACGATCCGACTTACCTTAATGGCGGTGGGGTTAGGGCTGCTGATATTTAGCCTGTTTCGAGTGGCAATGATGGGGTTGCGGCAATATCTACTAGACCATACGGCTAATAAAGTAGATGCAGCACTGATTGTAGGATTTATTCGCCATACACTGCGGTTGCCTCTCTCGTTTTTCGAGTCCCGCTATGTTGGTGACATCATATCACGGGTTCAGGAAAACCGCAAGATTGAGCAGTTCCTTACCGGTGAGGCGCTATCAATTCTGCTGGATTTACTAACGGTATTTATCTATGTAGGATTGATGGTTTGGTACAGCTGGAAAATGGCATTATTGGCCTTAGTGATTGTGCCGCCATTCTTATTGCTAGCGTTGATTGCGAGTAAGCATTCAGCCGTCAGCTATCAGCTATCAGCTATCAGCGAGTAGGCGCTTTAATTGCACTGGGTCGGATCAGTAAAACGAGCAGGGATGTCAACCAGCCATACTCGTTCGTAAGCTTGTTTACTATCTCCCCTTGATTAGTTAATTAGCTGACGGCTGACGGCTGATAGCTGAATGCTTACGATTGCGACTCCGTTTTTACGTAGGATTTCCCGGGAAATATTTCAATCGATGGCTAAGGAAAATAGTTATCTAATTGAAGCGCTTTCCGGTGTAAGTACCGTTAAATCCACAGCAGTAGAACAAACAGTACGTTGGCATTGGGAGGAGTTATTAAATAAGGAAATTAAGACAAGTTTTGATGGGCAAGTTATCAGCAATCGGCTGCAAATTTTCAGTAATGCTATTGAAGCCGTAGTAACCACAAGCCTGCTGTGGTATGGAGCGTGGTTAGTGATTCAGAATCAGTTAACCATTGGACAATTAGTGGCCTTCAATATGCTGCTAGGAAATATTATTACTCCCTTCCAGCGGTTAACCGTGTTATGGAATCAATTCCAGGAAGTAGTAATTGCTATGGAACGGATTAATGATGTGTTGGATGCCGAACCAGAGGAGGATTTACTGAATCAAGCCCGTCAATCGTTACCATCAATTCAGGGTCACATTGCCTTTGATAACGTTACCTTTCGCTATCACCCAGAGAGTGATTTAAATGTACTGGAAAATCTTTCCTTTGAAGTGAAACCAGGACAAATGGTAGCCCTAGTGGGACGCAGTGGTTCAGGGAAAACGACGATTTCTAAATTAGTGTTGGGATTGTATCCACCCACAGATGGGAAAGTATTGATTGATGGCCTTGATATTACCAGTCTGTCCTTAGGGTCTTTGCGATCGCAAGTGGGAGTAGTAGACCAAGATACGTTTTTGTTTGGTGGAACCATTCGGGAAAATATTAGCTTAGGTCATCCTGCCGCTAGTTTAGAAGAGATTATAGAAGCAGCACGATTAGCAGGTGCTGATGAGTTTATTAAAAATTTACCTATGGGGTATGAAACCCAGATAGGAGAAGGGGGAGGGACATTGTCTGGTGGACAACGGCAACGGATTGCGATCGCACGGGCCTTGTTAGGCGATCCTAAGTTATTAGTTTTAGATGAAGCAACCTCTCATTTAGATGCCGAATCAGAACGAATTATTCAGCAGAATTTAAATCAGATTCTCAAAGGTAGGACAACATTATTCATTGCTCATCGGTTGTCTACAGTGCGGAATGCTGATTTGATTTTAGTGATGGATAGAGGAGTATTGATTGAGAGGGTAACCCATCAGTAATTAATGACAAAAAGGGGACATTATTACTATTTAAATCCCCAGCAAATTAGTCCTTAATCCTGAGTCATTAATCCTGAAAAATTACATAAATTTTAATTTATTTATTCATGAATAATCCTAATACCCAATAACTAGTATCAATAAATAATAAATAAAATTATGCCCAATACATTGAATGGACACTTGGACACTTGAATGGACATCCTCCAACTCAGCTACAAGACACTAATCATGATCAAGATAGTTTAAACGCCCCAAACCTAGCTAAATTTACTGATGATTGGTCTTACGCCACTAAAGAATTACTCGATAGTTTGCCTCAGGTTTGGACCTGGGGATTATTGTACTTTTTAGTAGTGTTTGTGTCGATTATTTTACCATGGTCGATGCTCTATAAAGTAGATGAAACCGGTACAGCTAGAGGACGACTTGAACCAAAGGGTAAAACTGTCAGGCTGGATACTGCTGTAGCCGGTACCGTGGATGAAATTAAAGTTAAAGAGGGGGAAAAGGTTGAGGCTGGACAAAAATTAGTAATTTTTAAATCCGGGTTAGTCCGTACTGAATTGCAGCAAGTTAACGATAAATTAAAGGGGCAATTGAGTAGGCGATCGCAGTTAGAATTACTAAAAAATAAGTTAGTGGTAGTCTTGACAACTCAGCAGCAACAAAATCAAGCCCAAGCCTTGGAAAAGCCAGCTCAAATTGACCAAGTGCGACAGACTATAATTGATCTGAGTAATTCCTATAACTTACAAAAATAATAAAAATTAGCTCAAGGAAATCAGGCCAGGCAAAATCTTGAACTTAGTAAAATAGCCTCTAAGTTACTAGAGATTCGTTTAGCTAATGCCCAGGGAGAGGTGCAACGCTATCGTAAACTTTGGCAACAAGGAGTTGTGCCAGAAATTGATGTGTTAGATAAGGATGATGTGGTACAGTAAAGGCGACGATTGTATGAACAAACTAAGTCTGATATTGAACAGGCTAAATTACGGATTATGGAAGAAAAAAGTAGTTATGAACAGACCGTCAAGCACAAGCAGATATTGAACAAGCAAAATTACGATTAAAATAACAGGATAGGAGTTATCAGAGTTTAATTCATTCCGGTAAGTTATCCGTACTGAAAATAGAATAACAACTGAATAATATAGAGAATAAAATTACTACCCTAAATTCAGAAATTGCTCAGAGTAAGCGTCAGATTGACTCGTTGCAGCTTCAGTTAAAGCAACGAGTCTTAGACGCACCGGTAAGTGGAATGGTATAGCGCTACGCGCAAGTCAGAAGTTAG
>NZ_JAAHHE010000162.1:9854-14757 GCF_010692525.1 Moorena sp. SIO3B2 | reverse complement strand
GTAAGAGTTGTCCTAACCTTAGTGCGTACTGCTATAGCTGATAGCTGATAGCTGATAGCTGATAGCTGATAGCTGATAGCTGATAGCTGATAGCTGATAGCTGATAGCTGATAGCTGATAGCTGATAAACGACTAAAATAAGCCCCGCCTTTAGCGTCCGCTTATTTTTCTGGTTAGATTTTTGACAATCTCTCGTTGCGGACTGCCTTTGGGTAGTATTTTGTCAATCAAAGACTTTTTGTTTAACGTTCTCCGGAGTTGCCCAACCCAAGAATCCTTGACTTCGTTTTTATTGGCATACTCATATATTTGTCGCCACTCTCCACGAACAGCTTCGTTAGGCAGGGTGATTTCTTTGATATCGTCAAGAATATTGGAATCAGGAAAGCATATGGGAATCGGGTTGCCTGTCGCCAAAAAATTAAGTTTAGTCCTCACGCACTTCTCACATTTACCGCAATTTCGGTCTTTTAAGTCTCCTTGCCAACAGACACGCAAATTTTCAATACCAACTTTCCAATCACAAATTTCTTTTACTTTTTCGGTTCGGTTATGGCTGGCACCATCATGGATCACATGAAAATCACCAGAAGTTAACAAAGGATCTGTAATCGGGGATGAACCCCAAGGAATAACCAGTGAATCATAGGGTTCACTACTACCAACAATACAGGTACCAGCAACTTTTTTGAAATTGCTAAGAACAGCAACTAAAACACAGGAAAAAGCATGTTCCCAATTGACTGTTGTAATTTCACGATAGTTGGTTTTGATCGGTACTAGTTTAAGCTGAATATCCTTTAAGGTTTCTTGGGCTCTCTTGCTAGCATTATTGAATGAGGTTTCTTCCCTAAGTGGAATGTCGAACCCGTGAACTATTGAGCATAGCTTGATGTCCTGAGACCGATGACTGAATTTTGCTTGGGAGTGACGCCATACTGAGAAGGTGGCATCAACACCCCCAGAAAAGGCACATATGGCACCAGATACTGGTGTACTATTATCTCTGATAGACTCTGCGCTAATATTAATGTAAGAATATAGGTCAGGTAACCATTTATACCATGCTACTTGATATTCAACCAAATTACTTAAGAGCTGTTTTGAGACTTCCCCTTTAACAATTACATCTCTTTCTTCTTTCATTGCATCCATAATGACCGCAAGCAAATAACTGTCACAATCATTATCTTCCGGGGGCACGATTGATTTATCGAATTGAAACCATAGCTCAGTCTGATCGACTTGGACATCGCCATCAATCCGCTTAATTCTGCATCGTCTAACGCAATCACTATCGGTAGTTTCGCGATTCAACGGTTCAATTTCAATATATTTCATGATCATGGTTTCCTGGGGGGGATATGTAAGCTAAAATCATTACTGGGTAATAATTTCAGCCCATAATTTACTTAAGGTTTTAGAGGTTGTCTGAAAAGTCTCATTTGCTACATCCAAGCCCCCGTTGGTCCCCCAATTTTGGGGGACTTCTACCAGCAAATTGATTCTTGTTCCCCCCAGAATTGGGGGGCTAGGGGGGCAAAATTCAGTATCAAAAAACTTTTCAGATATCCTCTTAGGGAACAGCGGATCTGGGAACAGGGAACAGGTAAGAGAGAAAAAATCCTGTGTACCTGATAGTTATGAAAAACGCTGTATAGTAAACTTTTCAGGACTCATGTCACCCCCTCAGGATAATTTCCTTCAAATATAACTATTTATAGCGTTTAAGGATAAGCAATGTCGCTCATGACTCTGAGAATTGCTATAACTGCTATAAAAGCGATCGCTAAATAAAATCCTCAATCACTGCTGTTACCGCTTCATGATACTCTTCAGAAATACCTAAAGTTCCAGCTAATCGAACGGTTTGCACCTGTCCTAACTCCGCCATCGCTATCATTTCGGCTTTTGACTTAGGTGGCGCATTTTCCGCTAATATCATTAATAAGGGCATCGGCACAGAATCTAAAAGCTGCAAAAATTCCTCCCGATTAGCTACAGGATCGATTGCGCCAGTAACAAAGGCAGCAGGGGCATATCTGCCGCCATCTTTGGAAGTGATTTTGTGTTTTTGGGCAATAAATTCGGGAGTTAGTTTGGTTTCATCCACATAGACGTGGCGTTTATACATCAAGCGCAGAAAAGAAGGGGTAGTGTTGAGATAGTATAGACTCTGACCTAACCAGGGCGATCGCACTAGGTTTTTTACTCCGTTTCTGACTCCATCGGGTAAACCCATTACTCTTAACGGTCCTTTCCAAGTGGGAGCCACTAAAATTAGTTTAGAAATACTATCTGGATTATATTGGGCAAATTGTAAAGCGTATCCCGAAGCATGACCCGCAGCAATTACGATAATTGAGTTATTAAAAACAGATTTAATAAAATCTGCTAATAACTGCTGAAATAATACGGGATTGTAATCTACAGGAGGGCATTGAGACTCGCCAAATCCCAACCAATCTAGAACGGTAACGTGATAGTTGGTAGCGAGTAGATTGGCAATACCTTTCATTTCTGTGCGACTAGAAACTGTACTAAAAGCAGGCAGTAACAGTACGGGGTTTCCTGCGCCAATGGTTTCGTAGACCACTTGATACTGTTTGTCTTGCCAATTCCAGTTGTAGAAATTTTTGGTACCGCCAATACCAGAGTTAATCTGAGTGGGATTAGTTGCTGTAGTCATAGTGATAGTTAATATAGGGTTTGTATTTGAGTTTTGAACATAGGATTGATGGGAAAAGGGAACAGGGAACAGCGGATCTGGGAACAGGGAAAAAATCCTGTTTACCTGATTACGCTAGAAATCCCTATACAGGGTGATCAAAAAACTTGGGCATGAAAACCAAGTTGAACAAGAAGCTTTGAGTCAATAAGACAATAACCACTGCTGTTGTGGCAACTGCTACAGTTTTTATTTAATATTTTGTCAAATTAAGTAACTTTTTTAAGTAAAATTTAACGTAATCAAACTTAACAGTAGCTTGTAGGGTGGGCAAAAAGAGTTTGGTGGTTTTGATTAGTCACGAAATGATGACTTTGCCCACCCTACTCTACTTAACTTAACAGTAGCTTGTAGGGTGGGCAAAAAGAGTTTGGTGGTTTTGATTAGTCACGAAATGATGACTTTGCCCACCCTACTCTACTTAACTTAACAGTAGCTTGTAGGGTGGGCAAAAAGAGTTTGGTGGTTTTGATTAGTCACGAAATGATGACTTTGCCCACCCTACTCTACTTAACAGTAGCTTGTAGGGTGGGCAAAAAGAGTTTGGTGGTTTTGATTAGTCACGAAATGATGACTTTGCCCACCCTACTCTACTTAACAGTAGCTTGTAGGGTGGGCAAAAAGAGTTTGGTGGTTTTGATTAGTCACGAAATGATGACTTTGCCCACCCTACTCTACTTAACTACGCGAACGCGCAGCGTCGGGCTCTGCCAGTAAGCGTGGCCTACGGCTAACCAAATAACCTTGGCCAATAGGCCACGGGTTCCCTGAAAGCGGGACGAAGTCCATCGCGTTCAACCTTCAACCAACAAACCTTCAACCTTCAACCAACAAACCTTAAACCTTAAACCTATGAATTAACCTTCAACTATCCAAACGTCACCACACTACGAATCGACTCACCCTTATGCATCAAATCGAAGGCATCATTAATTTGTTCCAAGGGCATGACATGGGTAATCATATCATCAATATTAATCTTACCTTCCATATACCAATCTACGATTTTAGGAACATCCGTGCGTCCTCTAGCTCCCCCAAAAGCTGTACCTCGCCAGACCCGTCCAGTTACCAGCTGAAAAGGTCGAGTATTGATTTCTTCTCCAGCACCTGCGACACCAATAATAATAGATTCACCCCAACCTTTGTGGCAGCATTCTAGAGCTTGGCGCATCACCTTCACATTACCAATACACTCGAAACTATAATCAGCGCCCCCTTTAGTTAAATCAATAATGTAAGGGACTAAATCTCCCTCTATTTCATTAGGATTTACAAAATCGGTCATCCCGAATTTTTCAGCAAGTTGTTGTTTTTTGGGATTAATATCAACACCTACAATTTGGCTAGCACCCACCATCCGTGCGCCTTGGATTACATTCAAACCAATTCCCCCGAGTCCAAATACCACGACTCTCGAACCTGGTTGAACTTTAGCGGTATTGATCACAGCACCAATACCCGTTGTAACTCCACAACCGATGTAACAAACTTTATCAAAGGGAGCATCTTTGCGGATTTTTGCTACTGCGATTTCTGGCAGTACGGTATAGTTAGCAAAGGTGGATGTCCCCATGTAATGATGGAGCATTTTGCTATCGACAGAGAAGCGACTGGTACCATCGGGCATCAAACCACGTCCTTGGGTATTCCGAATCGCCTGACAAAGATTGGTTTTACCACTTAAACAGTATTCACACTGACGGCACTCAGGGATATAGAGGGGAATCACATGGTCTCCTACCTGGACGCTAGTCACCCCTTCACCCACCTCAACGACTACACCTGCTCCCTCATGTCCTAGAATGGCTGGGAATAGTCCTTCTGGATCTGCGCCAGAGAGGGTATAGGCATCAGTATGGCATACTCCGGTTGCTTTAATTTCCACCATCACCTCACCCGCCTTAGGTTCGGCTACCTGAACCGTTTCAATGGATAAAGGCTTGCCTGCTTCAAAAGCTACTGCGGCTTTGACCTCCAAAATCGACTCCTACTTGGTTCTATCAACTGACCTATTCTATTGAAATATTCTGGCTTTGGATAGCAAGCAAAAGAGGAGGTACACAGGATTTTTACCTGTTCCCGAATCCCGAATCCCGATTCCCGAATCCCGATTCCCGTTCCCCTCCTGGGAGGGGTTAGGGGTGGGTTCCGATTCCCGAATCCCGATTCCCG
>NZ_JAAHHE010000162.1:0-9763 GCF_010692525.1 Moorena sp. SIO3B2 | reverse complement strand
TCCCGATTCCCGATTCCCTAAAATCCAGAATGTACCTTACCTATTGCTCTCAAGCCAACCCGCGTTAATTAGGGATCATATTATTGTACAATTAAAAAAACAACAAATAGTATAATTTTTCCCAGGTTTTGGGGTAATTGACGGAATAAAAACTCATGGCAGCTGAAAGAATTGTGCTCTTATCCAGTAGAGAAATAGCTAAAATGCGTCTTGCTGGACGCTTAGCCACTGCACTGTTAGACCATTTAGAACCCATGGTTAAGCCAGGGGTAAGCACCCTAGAGATTAATGATGAAGCTGAGCGCTGGACAAAAGAGCATGGGGCAATCAGTGCTCCCTTAGGCTACCAGGGCTTTCCTAAATCTATCTGTACCAGTATCAATGAAGTTGTCTGTCACGGTATCCCTAACGGGAAGCAAATCCTTAAAGATGGGGACATCATTAATATAGACGTAACACCAAAGGTGGATGGATATCACGGGGATACCTCTAGAACCTTTTTTGTTGGTACCCCCTCACCCCTAGCAAAAAAGCTGGTGGAAGTTACTGAAGAATGTATGATGCGGGGCATTGCTGAGGTCAAGCCAGGAGCAAGGGTTGGCGATATTGGTGCTGCTATCCAAGAGTATGCCGAGTCCAACGGCTTTTCCGTAGTGCGAGACTTTGTTGGACATGGGATTAGCAAGATTTTCCATACAGCTCCCCAAATTCCTCACTATGGCACCCGAGGGAAAGGAAAACGCCTCCGGGCTGGGATGGTTTTCACTATCGAGCCCATGATTAACGAAGGTACCCACGAAGTGGAGATATTAGCTGATAAGTGGACAGCTGTAACACGCGATCGCAAACTTTCTGCCCAATTTGAACACACTATAGTTGTCACCCCTGACGGTGTAGAGATTCTGACATTGCCAGAACAAGAAATCCAGAGTAAATCTGCTTAAGTCTCAATGGACATTTAGTGAAAATCGAGCTTAAACTGTGAGATATAAGCAATAAAAGCAGGCACACTATCTGGGTAACAATTCTTAAGAGTATTTCTAAAGAAAGTTAGCCTCCTGCTCAGGAAATTAGCAAGTGGTGAACCCTCTCATGGGTGACACCGCAGTTTTGCTGTGTTCTTAAGCGTTTTGGGTAATCCTAAATTATGGCAACTCTATACGTCAATCCAGCTACTGGAAGTGATAGCGCTGATGGTAGCGAATCTACGCCCTTTAAAACTATTACTAAAGCCTTCGATTCAGCTGGATCAGGTGACCAGATTCAACTAAAACCTGGTACTTATAATACAGCCAGTGGTGAAACCTTTCCGCTGAAAGCTCCCTCCGGTGTAAAAATTATAGGGGATGAAGCCAACAAAGGCAAGGACATCTTAATTGAAGGCAACGGATTGTTCAACACCCGTTTCGGTGGTGGTCAAAACGTGACCCTTATCCTAGCTAAGGATACCGACCTCAGGGGAGTAACTATGACCAATCGTGAGCGCCGAGGCACTGGGGCCTGGATTGAGTCTGGTAGCCCTATCGTTGCTAATTGTACCTTCAAAGAGTGCAATCGTGAAGGGGTTAATGTCACTGGTGAAGCCACACCAGAAATTAAAGATAATAATTTCATTGGTAGCGGTATAGAGGGCCAAGGGATATCGATTACCAGGGATGCCAAAGGGAACATCCAAGGGAATACCTGTAAAAAAATGGGTAATGGCATTGCTGTTGATAGTAATGCAGCGCCAAGGCTGGTCGAGAACCAAACCTCTGAAAACATATTTGGGATAGTGGTTTCTGGGGACGCTCGACCGATACTGCGTAAGAATCGGATTGAAAACAACGAAAGATTTGGTCTGTCAGTTTCTGGCAAGGGTTTGCCAGATTTGGGAACCGCAGGAGACCCAGGGGAAAACGTACTGCGTAACAACGGTGAGTTTGATTTAAAAAATTACACCACGGTTAAGCTGATTTCAGTGGGCAATTTTTTAGTTGCCTCAAAAGCCAGTGGTCCGGTTCAAATTGATGACGCGATCGCTGAAGTTCCTAATCCTGTCGACCCTGTCGACCCTGTCGACCCTGTCGACCCTGTCGACCCTGTCGACCCTGTCGACCCTGTCGACCCTGTCGACCCTGTCGACCCTGTTGACCCTGTTGACCCTGTTGACCCACCTAAAAAGTTAACGGATATTGGTGGTCACTGGGCAGAGGATTTCATCGAGGGATTGTACAGTAAAGGGTATATTAGTGGCTTCCCTGATGGCACCTTTCAGCCAGAGAAAACAATGACCCGTGCTGAATATGCGGCCTTGTTGGTAAACGCTTTCAATCCTTCAAATAAAAGGGAGGCCAAGGATTTCAGTGATGTTGCTTCCAAGTATTGGGCTTACGAAAAGATTAAACAAGCCTATCGTGGTGGATTCCTCTCTGGCTACCCTGGGGGGACATTCAAACCCACAGACAAGGTTCAGCGTGCCCAAATAATTGTTTCACTGGTGAATGGGTTAGACTTAACGGCTTCCAGTCCCAATGCCTTACAAGCCTACGATGACAGCGGTTCCATTCCTACCTACGCTATTGAAGCTGTCAAAACCGCAACCAAAAAAGAAATTATCGTAAATCACAGCAATCTCAAACAACTCAACCCCACTCGCAATGCTACCCGTGCTGAAGTATCTGCCATGGTTTATCAAGCCTTGGTGGATGCTAATAAAGTCAGCGCTATTACTAATCAATATATTGTTAAATTTCCAGACGACGGGATACCCACATTCGCAGACATTCAAGACCACTGGGCGAAAGAGTTTATTCAGGAATTGTTGTCAGAAGGTATGATTTCAGGTGTTGACAACAGTAACTTTAAACCTGATGATAAGATCAACCGTGCTCAATATGCGGCCTTGATTAGCAAAGCGTTCAACCCTTCACCGAAAAGGGAAGCCAAGCAATTCAAAGATGTCAGTGATAAGTCTTGGGCTAAGGATGCGATTCAAAAAGCCTATCGCGGTGGATTCCTATCTGGTTACAGTAATGGCAACTTCGGACAGGCCGATAATGTTAAGCGAGCGGATGTGATTGTTTCCTTAGTAAATGGCTTGGGTTTAAACGAATCAGACCCCAATGCTTTGGATTTGTATGATGACAAAGACAAGATTCCCAGCTATGCCAAAGATCAAGTCATAACGGCTACTAAAAAACTGATTGTGGTGAATTCCCCTGACCAGAGGAAGCTCAATCCTGTGCGTGAGGCTACTCGTGCTGAGGTAGCTGCGATGGTTTATCAGGCTTTGCTGGATCAGGGCACACTAACCGCTGCGGTGAATAGTGAGTACATTGTCGTTGGTTGATTTATGGTTTGGACTTGACCACGGTTAGATCAACTAAATCTTTCTGAAAACATCGGTAGCCTGCTGAGTGCAGGCTTTTTTTTGTATAGCGCCATAAATGTAAGCGATTGACCTAAAGTCACGCTACGCGATGCTCCAATGGAGCCGCTAAGCGAACGCATTTGGATTTAGCTATCAGCTATCAGCTAAAGGCTGACAGCTGATAGCTTACCAGAGAAGAGGGAACAATGATTGTCAAAGAACCGATCAGAGGTACAAATCATGCAGAACAATCCTAGAGCGATGCTCTTTGAGAGCCGCTACGCGATCGCTTACAGTCAATTTTATTCCCCCTACTCTCTACTCCCTACTCCCTGCTCCCTGCTCCCTAAAACCCAGGAAGAAAGTACCTCACAGCACTTGAGAACTCCTATAGTTCACATCACTACCAATTCAGCAATTCGCTTGAGGATCCTAAGCACATTATACCAGTCATTGCCACGATAGAGGGTAAACTCATCGGAAAGAGCATACATCGGTCTACCGGATTTGGTTAGTTTGAACGCACCCCACCCAAATCGAAGATTATGGGTGGGGATTCGTGCGCTTAAAAGTAGCTAGACTCCTAAGCGTCCCCAGGACAATCGGCGTTCTCGATGTGCCGTTAGAACTTTTGCTATCGAACACCCATAAGAAATGCCTATCTCCTACAATTACGGAATACCAGTATCTGGCCCCGATATTATAACTAGCATTTAGATCGGCATGATACCGTTTTCCTGTAGAAAATTTGGCAAGTGAATAATTGATTTTACTTCTCAAGACTTTACCGCTACCATCGAAAGCTACCGCACTGGTGTATTTAGGGTTAATTGTTTGAACAACCCCACCTACTTCCGTCCACTTATCGTTAATAAGCTCGCCGATTTTGCTATGGCACCATAAATGAAACTTCTGTTTCATCAATGACCCTTTCTTACCTGCTTTAGCTTTCCAGCCAGAGAGATTTTCTAATACGATTACTTTTACTCCATGTAACAAGGCAAATTTAACAATCTCTCTGGCTACCGTTCTGCCAATCTCCAAATTTAGATTAGAAGACTTGCGTTCAAGACCTTTACAGAAACCTCTTGGTAATTTTTTCCCGGTTATGTTACTGGTTTGTTTTGCCTTTTTGGCAATTTTCATTCTCCGTCTATTGCGACAGTCTATGTCTCTGGCGGGATTGATAAATTTTCTCGCCTTTACAGTACCATCGCGACCTACGATAGCTGCTACAGCAGCGTTATTGATTCCTAAATCTACACTACATATATATTCTGCCTCCTGCCTCTCCACTTGCTTTACCTCGACTGGCATGGATAGTTGACACTTCTTATTGTCGATTACAAGAGCAGGCGAACACAGTTGATTTCCTTTTGTTAAATGTCTATTACCTCCATGTTTCTTGACTTTTATATTTTTTAGCCAGACCCAATCAGTTCCATCCCAGACCTTTATGTCTACTGTGCCATAGTTCACCCCATATTTAATTTGCTGACCTTGATATAAAGCTGGATAGCTTTTGCACATAGCCGTTAAACGAGGGGGTAATGCCTGACGATGTTTTCTAATGCCTGACTGCCACTCTCTATAACGAGTCTGAAAGCTAGAAACTATCCCAATAGCGTCAGCTATAGCTGCTCTTCTTAAATAACTAGGAAACTTTCTAAAAGAAGGATTTTTATCTAAAACTTTTTGATAATAGTTATGTTTAGGAGCTGGATTTTTTGCTGTGGCATGAATCATTTTCTCCACAGCATTTATCCGTTCTGTAGAAGACAGAGTAGCTAGTTTAGCCCATTGAGCGTTGAATATGAGAACTAGAGGCGTTAGGAAGGCACGGTACTCATTGACAGTTAGTTGCATCTGGTGCTTTTGTTCTTGTGTTGCCACAAGGCTCCAAACGTCCGTCCGCATCAGGTCAGCCTCCTTTTTCTTTTTCTTTTTAGTTCTCCTGTTACTTCTTTTTTTGCTCATGGGCTTGGGTTTAACGAACCGTCTACACTTGGTCTACCAGTTATAATCTTAGTTGTCAAGACGGTTAAGAAAATTTTTCTATGCTACCGCTAAAAACCCTCAGCAACAGTGCGTTTCGGCTTATATATCACTTTAATCAGAATCGAGCTTATACTCAAACAACTTCTTGGGAAGTGGGAGTGCGATCTAGTAGAGTTTGTTGGTGTTGCTGACCATGTACATATTCTCTTTGAAGCACACCCGTCAGTAGGATTGTCGAAGCTAGTTAATAATGTTTTGACGGTTACTTCTCCTAGGCTACGCTTCAAGTTCGCGGAGCATTTATCTAAGTTCTATTGGGGATCATTACCTCAATTCTGGTCTGGCAGTTATGCAATCATTAGTGTAGGAACACAAGGGCCTATGACCGTTTGATTGCTGATTGAGTACGTAAAAAACCAAGAGACCCCTGAATAAGGACGCTGCGCGATGTTTGTTGGTTTCGCTTACCCCACCCAAATCATAGATTATGGGTGAGGACTGCGCGAAACATTTTGTTCAAAAACCGGAAATTAGTGCCATTAGTCACCAATCCAAAACTAGGGCGCAACTGATTAGGATTAGCCATCATGTAGGTCAATGCCTGAGGAATTGCTGACTTGAGAGAGAAACCAGCTTGTTTCGATTCAATCGCTAATACCCAACTAAACAGGTAAGGGGTCTCCCGTTATACCCGCGCTTCATGGGCGGGAGGGGAATTACCTGACGGGGTCTCTTGGTTTTGGTATGATAGATTGATGGCGGTTGGACTGCCGCTCAATGGCTGTGGTAAATCGATACAGGATATCGAGGAACAGTAAGTCTCATTCGTGAGTAAGAGCGCGCCTACATCATAATCTTTGATTTGATGTAGGAGTAGTCACAACTGCTCTTGTAGCACCAACACATCAATACGTCCCCGCAGGATTTCGTGCTCCTCAACAGCGGCAATTTCTATTGCGGCCTCTGTCTTGAGGTGAAAGGGAGAACCATAAAAACCCGCTAGTCCTAACAAGGGAGACAGCACTACCATTTTGACAATGTCTTCCACCATCGGGTACTGTTCCAGGTATAGCATGTGAGCCTTAACTTGCTCTAAGGACTGCCTTTCAGTGTCGGTAAGTTCTGGTAACTCGTCCTGCCACTCTCGGAAAAATTCGTCATCCTCTGCTGGGGTCAGGTCAAATTTGACCTTCACGTCATGCAAGCTAAGTTCTGTGACTGGAATCGTCTTCACCATCAGGATTGAGCCAAGGTCTGTCTTAACCTCTCGGGAAACCTATGATCGTGCGCCGCGAAACTTAGGTGAGCTTACCACTAGCCTATCAATCAAACTGCCGATAGCTCCAGGCTCGACCTACTAATGCGATCGCTAAAATCACCGTTGGAGCCAGGATCCCGATCATCCCATTAACGGATGTAGCGGCAATGGGTACACTGGGGGCAACGTATTTAATAATAACAGAAATTATCGTGGAGAGGATGACGAGTTTGAGAATGAAGCTTAGTTGATTATCCATGTTGCCATTGCCCTATTGCTATTACTATATTATTGCCATTGGTGAATAACCACTAGGTAATGTCATGATAAGAGGTAAAACCACCAAGTCATGGGGTTTGAGGGATTCTTAAGGCAAGCTGCGGATGGAACATAATGTGAAAAAGACTAATTCTACCGACAATCACGATAATCAGCGCTTACAGCTATTTATTTACCTTGTCCCCATCTTTGGCTTGTTTCCAGCACTGTGGACATTGTACCACTCTCAGGGAAACCGACAGGAAAAAACGGTGAGTCGCTTGTCCGTCACCTTGGCCTTTGGTTGGTTGCTAGGGTACAGTTTATTATCAGCAGGAGCACAATTGTCGGAATTTTGGACATTACGCTTGCTGTTTCTCAATGCTATGCTGACATCTGGCTATTTTCTGGTCAGTTTCGCTGTGATGGTGCGCTTATGGCAGCGCCAGTCACCACGCCTGCCTTGGATTAGCCGGATCTCTGAAGGAATCCTGGGCAAGTATTTGTCCTAGTCTAGGGGTTTACTTAAATAAATGATGTACTCTAATGATGGTTTTGACTGACGGATTGGGCAAGCTTGATCGAAAATTTACCTGATCAGGCAGCAACCTGTTAAAAAACCTGCTATAGAGTATTAATACTAAACCTTAAGATGGAAGCTCCAGGTCAAGCATGTGAAACCGGTCAGCAGTGAATAGTCTTCTTCTGTCAATACCATCCCTATTGCCTGTGTGTGAGGAAGCCCAGTGCCAGTTCAAAGAACTTATCGAAAACGCCGTGTAGTGAGAAGACCTACTCGCCCCGTTCGCAGAAAAAAGGTAAAAGTCAAGGGAGGGAATTTGCTCTGGCTTTGGCTAGGTTTTACCGCAGTGGCCATGTCATCTGCGGCAGCAGGTGCAATCCTAGCTGTATCCCTGGCAAGTACCCCTTTGCTGCAAAATGAACTGACTCCGGACGAGAAATCTGTATTTAACCAAGAAGAAACCATCTCCAGCAACAGCATGCACTTGCCGGAGTTGACTCGACCAGTTAATATCTTATTTCTTGGTATTAAAGTCCTAACCTCTGATCTCAAGCAACCCCCAGAAGTAGACCTGGGATACCACGCTCTGGTCAATTCCTTAGAGGGTTTGTCAGATACCATGCTCCTGCTACGGTTTGACCCAAATGGGGAAAAAGTCAAAGTGCTGTCCATGCCTCGTGATACTCAAACTCGTATTGAGAAACATGGTAAAATCAAGCTCAATGCTGCCAATTATTTTGGCGGACCTGCCCTCACAGCAAAGGCGGTCAGTGATCTTCTCGATGATGTGCCCATTGACCGTTATATCCGAGTAAACGTTCAGGGTGTGGAAAAACTGGTGGATGCCTTGGGAGGAGTTACGGTCTATATTCCCAAGGATATGAAGTACACTGACCACTCTCAACACCTTTATATCAACCTCAAAAAAGGCAGACAGCACCTGGATGGTAATAAAGCGATGCAGTTCCTGCGGTTTCGCTACGACAAGTATGGGGATATTGGTCGAGTTCAGCGGCAACAAATGCTGATGAGGGCATTGGTAGAACAGGCACTAAAACCTAGTACTATCGCACGAATCCCACAAATCCTCTCAGTTATTCAGTCCCACATTGACACCAACTTAAGTGTAGAAGAGCTAGTGGCATTAGCGGGTTTTGCCACCAAGACTAAACGAGCCAATGTCCAAATGCTAATGCTGCCTGGTCGATTTAGCAACGATGGCAAGAAACAAGCCAGTTACTGGTTGCCAAACCACCGCCGCATCCAGCAGATGGTGGGTCAGCACTTTGGTCAAGGCTATAGCTATTACTCCAATGCCAACTCCACATCCCTGCGGATTGCGATTCAATACACTACAGATTCTTCTGAAGTCGCTAAAGCTATGCTCCGGAAACTTAACCAAGCTGGCTACCAGAATGTTCGTATTGATCAGAAATTGTCTAGGGAACCATTGCGCACCACTCGCATTATTGCCCAACAGGGAGACGATGAAAGTGCTGCCACTATCCGTAACTATTTGGGATTTGGGGAAGTGCGGGTGGAAAGCACCGGTGCTTTTTCCTCAGATATTACCATTCAGTTGGGTCAAGACTGGCTACAGAAACTGGGTTCTCAATAATAAGATAGGTTTTCCAGCTTCTAGCAAGGGCAATTATAGCAGTTTTCCATTGGGTGAGGTACTTTGCTTATCCTTTTAAGGCAGAGGGCAGAAGGCAGAGGGCAGAAAGGTAAGAAGGTCTTAAAGGCAATTAGCGCCAATAAAGACTGTACCTCATCTACTTGAAAAACCCTGTAACCATGTTCAATTAACTAATGACTCGACAAAAGCCTTAACTTGCAAATCAATACCAGTAATCGCAGTGCCGACAACAACTGCATAGGCTCCCAATTCTAGCGCAGTTTGAGCCATCTTGGGGCTGGCAATACCCCCTTCGCAAATGGCTGGGATATCTAAATGCTTCACCAACTGGCTGAGTAGGCCAAAGCCGGGAGGACAAAGATGGCTGGTTTGAGCGGTGTAGCCATAGAGGGTGGTACCAACTAAATCAACACCAGCGGCTTGTGCTGCGATCGCACTCTCAAGGGTATCCACATCTGCCATCACCGGTTTACCCAGTGTATCGTGAATCTGCTTAATTAAATCTTGAACTGTTTCCCCTCCAGGACGTTCCCGTAAGGTGGCATCAATGGCAATAATATCAGCACCAGCGGATGCGATCGCTTTGGCATGGTGAAACTGGGGAGTAATATAAACCTCAGACTCCGGTAACTGTTGCTTCCACAAGCCAATAATTGGAGCAGTGGGACATTGACTACGGACAGCTGCCACATGGTCAGGTGTATCAATACGCACACCCGATGCCCCCTGATTCAT
>NZ_JAAHHE010000161.1:11882-14779 GCF_010692525.1 Moorena sp. SIO3B2 | reverse complement strand
TATTGGCGGTTGGACTGCCGCTCAATGGCTGCGGTAAATCAATACAGGATATTGAGGAACAGCAAGTCTCATTTGTGAATTTGAGAAGCCCACATCATAATCTTTGATTTGATGTGGGAGTAGTCACTTAATGCCCATCGGCTTCAGATAGTGTGGAGGAGTTTATAAAAAAATAAATCAAAACAAATTCTAGCCTGGATTATGATTTAATCAATAATTTAAAAGATTTAAATTAAAGGGGTTTATCACTTTTCATGTAAGCATTCAGCCGTCAGCTATCAGTTATCAGCTATCAGCTAACAACCTACGCCCACGCTACTTGAAGTGCTCAAGGTCTGAGGCCATGCTAAGCGAATAGTTTATGCCCATAGCTTAGGTTACTCATGGTGCTTGTGAATAAAATAAGCTCACGGCTGACGGCTGATAGCTGAATGCTTACCTTTTCATAAGCAGTTAAATTATCGTCTAAATGATTAAACCAATCACAAAAATAGCTGTTTTTACAGTACATAAAGCCGCTTCAATGTTCTTGCACCAAATAACTATAGAAGCCAGTGCTTTGGCTAAAATTAATTACTATTCTCCCAATAATAAACAGTTAAGTGATAGTTTATTCTATTTTCGACCACCTAGGGAAAATTTTTGCCAGGAAGCCCTTGCTAAGTTTAATTCTATAGATACAGGGTGTATTGGCCCTATGCGTTATCCCCTAGAGATAGACTTAGATAGCTGTTTTGTAAACCTACACCTACGAGACCCCAGAGATGGTCTGAATTCAATGTTCTTTTCTTGGACAAAAATTCACAAAGGGTTCGATCAATCGAAGCGAGACGAGTGGCTTTCTTGGGGAATAGATAAGTTTGTTATTTCATTCAGTGATGAGTACCTTGACAGATATGAAAAATATCTAAATCACTTTATTGGTCATCCTAATGTTAACCTACTCAAGTATGAAGATATGGTATATAATTTTGAGAGTTGGTTAACCTTGTTCGTTCAACCTTTTCAACTTTATTCACAAGATATAAGCGGCTTGTCTAAGCAATTATATGATGAAGTAAATCCCCAAAATGCAGACCCCAATACTCACAGACGTAAAATGATTTCTGGAGATTTCAAAAATAATCTTAAACCTGAAACTATAGATACTCTAAACCAAAAGTTTGGCCATATCCTCTCTGCCTTGGACTATTTATAATACCTATAATTTACTTTGCTATGATAATTGAATCGAAAAAAATGACAAATAATTTTTATTTTGAACAAGGCGATCGATTAAAAGAGCAAGGTAAAATAGCAGAGGCATTACAGGCTTACCAAAAAAGCATTGATTTGACATCTAATGTTAGTACATTAGATGCTGCTAAGTATATTAGAGAAGCGGTCTATCAAGCTGCCTCTATTGCCACAATTAATCAACCGCCCTATAAAAAAATTATTTTCTATGCAGCAATAGGCGGTCTTTGCAACCGCTTGCGTGCTTTATGCGCCTACCTTTGTTTGAGCTACTTTTGGGATATTCCCCTACTGATGTGCTGGCATCCAGAGGAAGCTTGTAACTGTTATTTTGAGGACATTTGTGAAACTGTATGTGAAACTATATCTCCTCAGTCAATCCTAAAATTGTTGAGAAATGAAGATTCCTGCAACATCTTGTATGTAACTGAACACAAATGGCATTCAATCCACCAGAGGTATCTTGAGGATAGTATAGATCATGAAACATTTAGAAAACATTACTTAAAATTTGTCAGGCAAATGAAACTTAAAGATAACTTGCTTCAGGAAATAGAAAAATTTCTGGAAAAGTATTGGCATAACGACATGATTGGGATACATATTAGACGCACAGACCTCTGGAAGCACCTAAAGTCTAGAGGATTAGAGTCACACTTTTCTTCAGATGATAAGTTTATCAGAGTTATAAAGCAAGAAATATCAAGTGGCAGCTCGCACTTTTTCTTAGCTACAGATAACGAAGCGACAAAAACGTTAATCTCCGAGCAATTTCCAGACCAAATAATTAGCTATTGTCAAACTTTCGATGATTCACAAAAGCGCCAAACTTCTGTAGAAAATTCTCTGATAGATTTATATTTGCTTTCTAAATGCCAAAAAATTCTCGGCTCTTATTATTCAAGCTTTAGTGAATATGCTGCCGCTCTGGGAAATATTCCTTTAGTTTATCCGTAAGTATTCTTGACGCTTACAAGGTTTTTCATAACTATGAGCTACACCGGTGCCCTTGACCCATTAAGAATTAAATTCGCCTGGTGCATCTCATTAAAGCTGTTTGACCCGGTGGTGCGTTACGGGCAGCAACCTAACCCTGGCTACGAGGCGGAAAATGAGGAACCCCCTAACGCACCCGGGTGCATCTCATTAAAGCTGTTTGACCCGGTGGTGCGTTACGGGCAGCAACCTAACCCTGGCTACGAGGCGGAAAATGAGGAACCCCCTAACGCACCCTACGCAAAATTTTGTATTATAGCAGTCGCCAGGGCAGTTAGGACATCGACATTAGTCTCACACCCAAAGTAAGCGCAAGAGTTTGACTTCTGACTTCTGACTTCTGACTTCTGTTTGACCCGGTGGTGCGTTACGGGCAGCAACCTAACCCTGGCTACGAGGCGGAAAATGAGGAACCCCCTAACGCACCCTACGCAAAATTTTGTATTATAGCAGTCGCCAGGGCAGTTAGGACATCGACATTAGTCTCACACCCAAAGTAAGCGTAAGAGTTTGACTTCTGACTTCTGACTTCTGACTTCTGTTTGACCCGGTGGTGCGTTACGGGCAGCAACCTAACCCTGGCTACGAGGCGGAAAATGAGGAACCCCCTAACGCACCCTACGCAAAATTTTGTATTATAGCAGTCGCCAGGGCAGTTAGGACAT
>NZ_JAAHHE010000161.1:0-11872 GCF_010692525.1 Moorena sp. SIO3B2 | reverse complement strand
CTGTTTGACCCGGTGGTGCGTTACGGGCAGCAACCTAACCCTGGCTACGAGGCGGAAAATGAGGAACCCCCTAACGCACCCTACGCAAAATTTTGTATTATAGCAGTCGCCAGGGCAGTTAGGACATCGACATTAGTCTCACACCCAAAGTAAGCGCAAGAGTTTGACTTCTGACTTCTGACTTCTGACTTCTGACTTCTGACTTCTGACTTCTGACTTCTGACTTCTGACTTCTGACTTCTGACTTCTGCTATACCTGTTCCCAGATCCGCTGTTCCCATTAATCCTATGTTCACAAATCAAATACAAAACCTATAGGAGATTAAAATTATGCCAATTAAGTTTGATTTAGCCAAGTATATCAATCCTGTATTTGTTGAAACAGGAACCTATAAAGGTGACGGAATTGCTCTTGCTTTAGCATCAGGTTTCCAAAAAATCTATAGTATTGAAGTTGCCGAAGAGTTTTATAATAATGCAGTACAAAGATTTAAGACAGAAATCGATAGAGGAACTGTAGAAATAATTTTAGGTGATTCATTGTATTGTTTACCAAAGGTGATTAGTAACATAGATTCTAATATTACTTTTTGGCTAGATGCTCATACTATACTTGGTTATGAGGGAGAAAAGTCTTGTCCTCTATATGAAGAACTTGACGCGATCGCTAATCATCCAATCAAAACACACACCATATTAATTGACGATCTACGTCTATTTTCCCAAGATGGTTGGGGTAAATCAGTTCTTAAAGATAACATCATCAACAAAATTAAAAAAATAAATAGTGATTACTCGCTTATTTATGAAGATGGAAAAATAGAAAATGATGTTCTAGTAGCTTTTCCTTGATCTGAGAGAACAATAAATTAAAGAAACTAAGAAAGTTGCAGGTAATGATATCACACGATAATAAATTTATTTTCATACACATACCAAAATGTGCTGGTAAGTCTATGCAAGTTTTTTTCAAAGAAGAAGTAAAGGCATTGGGATGGCAAAAAGAAGCAGGACTAGAATACACGATGAGGATGGATGGTTTAGCTAAGACGCTCAACCTATATCCTGATTACTTTACCTTGACGTTTATTAGAAATCCATTTGATAGATTTGTATCTATATGGAAACATAGCGAAAGAGTAATAAAACATACCGATAATAGGCCAAATACTTACTTCCACAGACCTCAGAGAAATCTGAGCTTTAATGAATACGCCAAGTTAATTAGAGAGGGAGAGCCAAAACAGCTAAGTGGTTTTGACCAATATCATTCAAAAAAACAAGTAGATTTCATCCTAGACTACAATCAGGAATATTTGTTTGGTATCCCGAGAAAAACAAAAGATAATTGTAATTTTATAGGCAGATTTGAAAATTTAAAGCAGGATTTTGCAGCAGTTTGTGAGTTACTAGGTATAAAAAATAAAACTCTACCTCATGTTAACAATAGTCAAGATACAAAACACTATAGTGACTATTATGACGAGGAAACAGTGGAAATTGTTCGAGAACTATATGCTGAAGATCTTGAATACTTAGGCTACAGCTTTAACAGTGACTAGCTCGTAAGCATATGCGCTACGCGCACGCTGCTTGAGGTGCCGTCAGCCGTCAGCTGACGTAACAGAGATTAAAGCAATGCTTACTTGTTTTATTCAAAAGCACCTCAAGTAGCGTGCGTGGCACAGGCTTTGGCCTTGGCCGTTGGCCACGCTACGCGAATGGCCACGCTGTGCGAACGACGCTGGGAGGTAGCGCATTAGCTGATAGCTGATAGCTGATAGCTGATAGCTGATAGCTGTTCGCGTAGCGTGCGCGTAGCGCATTAGCTGAATACTTACACTAGCTCTCTTTATGTCATGTTACTGGTTAACCAGTAATGCTGAGTTTAAATTTTCAACTCTGTTGCTCTCCATCTCGATTTTATATTGCTTTGCTTGCATGTTCCAAAGGCTAGCATATTCTCCATTTTGCCGTAACAGTTCTTCGTGAGTACCCACCTCAACTAACTTGCCAGCTTTCAGCACCATAATTCGATCTGCTAGACGTACAGAAGCTAGTCTATGGGTTACTAGAATGGCAGTCTTTCCCTTGACTAATTCAGCAAAGCTACTATAGATTTCGTATTCACTACGGGGGTCTAGAGCTGCTGTTGGCTCATCTAAGATCATGATTTGGGCTTCGTTTTCCCGCACAAAAGCGCGGGCGATCGCTATTTTTTGCCATTCTCCTCCAGACAGTTCAGTACCATTAAATTGCTTGCCTAAAAGCGTTGCATATCCTTCTGGAAGCTTTTCCACTTTAGCTGCAATTTCTGATTTTTCACTGGCACATTTTAATTTCTCTAAGTCATCCATTGCTGAAGTATCCCCCAAGGCAATATTTTCGCCAATGGTGAGAGCATAGCGACAAAAATCTTGAAATACCACAGCAATTTGCTGCCGCCATTGTTCAATATTAAAATCTTTGAGATTTTCCTCATCTACAAAAATATTTCCTTTAGTTGGGTCATACAAGCGAGCTAAAAGCTTAACTAAGGTACTTTTACCAGCACCATTTTCACCCACTATAGCGACAGTTTCACCAGGATTTAACCTCAAAGAAATGTTGCTTAAAGCAATTCTGCCGTCTGAATAAGCAAACTCTACATCATCAAAGACAATACCTGACTTAATTGGTTTAGGTGTGGGCTTCCCTGGAATACAGATTGGCATAATAGATTGATAATCCATAAATTTGAAAAATAGCTCCATAAACAACATCGATCTTCGCATAATCCTTGAAAGCATGAGCAATTGGTTGATATTACTTTGAACATAACCAAGGGATTGAATTAACAACAAGATACTTCCTGGAGTTAATTTACCAGCTAAAGCTTGCAGAATCACCCAACAAAAGCAAAATCCATTGCCCAAAACACTTAATATTCCCAGGGCACTTAAAATCAAAGCTTGTTTACTTTGCAGATTATGAATTAGCTGATGCCTATCTTCAAAAGCTTCTAAATAACGCTGACTAAACAAAGATTCCAGTCCGAAAAGACGTACCTCTTTAGCATAGGTATCTGTTAGCATCAATCCAGAGTAATACTTCATGCGGCGAGCTTGAGGACTTTTATGAAAAATTGCTGCCCAAATCCCTGACTCAAGTTTTAAAGAAGCATAAGTTTGCGGTAGGTATGTTAGTAAAATTAATAGGGGAATCCACCAGTCTACAGTAAACAATAAAGCAAACATAGTTGTGAGGGTGACCAGTATTTTTAAACTGGTTGAAAAAACCCTTAAAAGGCTGATTGGCTCCTGGCCTACTTGTCCTTGAAGCATTTCTAATTCATCGTAAAACTCCGGATTCTCAAAATTATTAATATCAGCAAAGCTATTAGCTTTCTCTATTAATTTCAGGTTGAGACTAGCCATGAGCTGATCTGAGAGTTTCATAAAGGCAATGTTAACCCAAGGGCTGATCAGATTATCTAAGAACAGTGCTGCCACCCAAAGCAACACAAGAATGGCAATTATTTTGAAGTCATAGTCTCCTCCCGGAACTAGGGAAGCCACCGTGTCCACCACTTGTTTTTGAATTCCTACTGTGATAGCAGGAATTAAACTTTGCAACAACAAAACGATAACTACAAATGCCGTTGCTTTTGGTGCAGTTGCCCACAATAAAACTAGGGAAAAACGAATACTTTGGATAAAAACTGTAATAGATTGCTTGAATTTAGCGATTAATTTTTCCTCGTTATCTTGATTAGTCGTTTCCTCATTATTATTGTTTTCACTAGCTGTTGTCGCTTCTTCAGAATTATCTTGATTATTATTTTCGTTATTAGCTGTTATCTGTTCGCTGGATTGACTCATTAGGCTCCCTTATAATTAACCTTGTTTCAAAACAATTTCCGAATTGCTGACTCCACCTTATCTCCCACCGCTGACCAAGAGTATTCGGCTTTTACCAGTTCATAGGCATAATTACCAAGTCTTGCTTCTAAAGAAGCATCTGACCAAAGTTGGCATATCCCTTCAACAATTTATTGAATTGTGTTTCTCCTTGTTAGGGCAATTAATTGACAGATTGACTTTCGGTAAATAATATTTCTTTTTCATATTCCTTAACGTAATTAGCCGCCATTGTTAGATAATGAAAGTCTTTCATGGCTTTTTCCCGACAAGCTTGAGGCGAAATCTCTTTAAGTTTCTCCACAGCAGCAATATATTCGTTCTGTTTGCGACAAATGAAGCCAACATCAGGTGAAACTATTTCCCGAAAAGCTCCGCGATCGCTACAAATTACTGGAGTTCCGGAAATTAAGGCTTCAGGAACAACTAAGCCAAAAGGTTCGTGGATCAGGGTTGGGGCAAGGAGTGCTTTAGCACCAGCGATTAATTCGGCTTTCTGTTGTCCCCGTATTTCACCAACAAATTCAACCCCTTGCTCCCGGCACATGGCAGCAAATTGACGTTGATAAAACTCATTTTTACTGGAACCTGCCACAACCAGCTTGATACCTAGTTCTTGGACTAAGAGCAAGGCGAGACCAAATCCTTTCAACACGGCTCTTTCTAAACCGCATACCAAAAAAATGAAATAATCAGATTTGGTTTCAGAATAGATGAATTCAGCCGGATCGATGCTATTGTGAACATAGCGATCGCAACCATAGCTTTGGGCATGGGAGCGTGAAACAAAAATCCAATTCTCTTTTGACAAACCTGAAACATCATGATTCCCAAAAGGAGCCTGGAATGTTCTTACCCAAGGCTTACCAGAGGAATCAAAGGAAGCATATGGGGAAACATCTTGAGGCTGTAGAATATCAACATCAAACCTTCGTTCCCTGACCTGATTAACGGTTTCTGGCAAAGGTTCTAGGATTTCCTTCTCTCCAAGATTGTAGAAAACATCATGTCCTAGTTCTCCCAACCCTTTAGCCAGCAGGTCTGTGGTATGTTGAGATGCAGTTCCAGTCAATTTAGCTGGATATTGATGATTACTCGATAGGTAGATACGCATTTTCTGCTTGATAAAACTGATACAAAGCGCCACTAATTGTGACATTTTGAAGTTTACTTATTGGTTCAACTGAGTAAGTCGCCAATCCGACGGCTCCCCTAGTCAGCAACACCTCATCCACAGGCATTCACGGTCGATGCAACCGCAGCATTTATATTACCGCACTGCTAGAAAAGTTGTCAACCAGGTTCGGGCTGTCCTAGAGTGACCAGTAGGAGGTTCAACTCTCACACATTGGTAAAATAAATAGCATAAAAATCCTGTATACTGATGTATACTTATTCAGGCCAAGAAAAACCGCTATGATCAAACGTGGCAGTAAATCTTGTCAACTGGAACAATAATAGACAATCAATCGTATAATTCTAAAGTTTACTCATTGTTGTAGCTTCCAGGGCTAACTACGGAACAGTTACTCCCCTGCCTCGTAAAGGAACTGCAACTAAAGTCGCCGAGACATTTGTCCGACCGTAGCTAAAGCTGAATAGTTTCCAAACTACCGATTTTTTTGAAGATGAACTCATTGAGATTCCACTGGCGATTAGCCGCACAAGCAAATAGGTTAGGCGTTGTTTCACAAGATGCTAAACTCCAGGCAAGTAATTCACCTGAGCAACAAGTGAATTTACCAGATATCGAGAATAATCTTTTCTTCTGCCGCCGTGCCGAAGAAATTGGTATTGATTCCCTGTTGACTGCCTTCGGCTATTACAGACCAGATCCAATTCTACTTTCCACTGCTTTAGCAATGGCAACAGAAAGGATCAAATTTATGGTTGCCTATCGACCCGGAGCAATTTCACCTACCTTGTTTGTCCAACAAATTAATACGCTTTCTGCCTTAAGCAATGGCAGAGTGAGCTTAAATGTAATTATGGGTCATTCCCAAAAAGAGCAAGGCTACTATGGTGATTTTCTCGAACACGATCAACGTTATCAGCGAGCCGAGGAGTTTTTAGAGATTTGTCAAGGGTTTTGGCAAAAAAATGGCGGGTTTACTTTTAAAGGCACCTACTACCATATTGAAGAAGGGCAAGTAGGTACTCCTTTCGTGGCACCAGAGAGGAATTCCCCAGAAATTTACATCGGTGGCGGTTCGCCTCCGGCACAGGAACTCGCTGTAAAGCAAGGTAATTGTTGGTTACTTCTTTTCGATACCCCAGATAAACTGCGACCACGTGTTAAAACCATAATTGACCAAGGAATAGAGGTGGGTCTACGTGGTTCTATAATTGCTAGACCTACTCGTGAAGAAGCCATAGAAGCTGCTTACTCTTTGATTAATACTGGCAACAAACAATGGATTGAGGAAGTATTTGTTAAGAACTCTGATTTCCAATCGATAAAATTTGCTTATCAAGAAGAAGCTGATGGTAATTGGCTTACCCCTTGGTTATGGAAGGGTGCTGTACCTGCCCATGGACCGTCTTCTATGGCCCTTGTCGGAAGCCCGATTGATATTGCTGAAGCAATCATGGAATATAAAAAGATGGGCTGCTCTCAGTTCATTTTTTCTGGTTGGCCTGAACTGGAAACAATGACCTACTTTGGTAAGGAAATTTTACCCCTGGTTAGGGAGATGGAAAAGATATAGTCGTGAAGTACATCATGCCAGCCATCAGCCTGCCGTAACAGAGACTAAACGGATAGTTTACCTGTTTATTCAAAAGCTGTTACTGTAGTGCATTAGCTGATAACTGAATGCTTCTATCACAACCAGTTTTTTTTAATTGTATTGAAATTAACCGGAAACTGCTAAAATTAAACACAAATTACAATCAAGAAGATGGAAAGTGTCAAGCAATTTACTAAATACATGAGAGCTGATGAACCTGGTTGACTGACAAAAGTTTACGAGCGAAGCCCTGAAACTCTCTATATACAAGGGTTCTAGGGCTTACAGCAAATGCACTTATGGATTGATCGTTTTGGGCTTCAGATTTTAAGCTTGATCATTTGCCTTCAAGCCTTTTGCCACTAAAGGGCTTCGCCGGGTTCGCTTGGAGAGTGCGGAAACCCTTATTGAGCAGTCGATCTGAAATGTTTTGTCAGTCAACCAGACTACAAATCTCCGTAACCCTTACAGTGTAAGGATTACGGAGATTTTTGAATTGTGTAATTAATTTTGTGCACCTGCTTAGCAATTTCCTGGTTTTTGATGTACAGTAAGTAGGAGAGTAGAATAAAAGGAAAAAGAGAGGATGAGAGTATATTCATTAGATGTTAGAAAAAAGATAATAGAGGCAAATGAAAAGGGAAGAGTATCAATTAGATAAAGTAGCCGATAATTTCAATCTAGGAAATATCACAAAATTGTTTACCAATTAGCGAAATTAGAACAAAAATTGAAACCGTTCCACAGAATAATGGCTTCATATAAATTTAGAATAAATGATGATTTATGACACAATTTAGTATCTGGAAAAATTGTAAATATCATAATTTGTTTACAGCAACTGCTTACAGTATTATTTTCACAATTACGTTAACAATATTTTTTGTTCTTGCCAATATAATATTTCCTTATCCTAACATTCTTAATTCTCCTAATAATGTTAATCTTAAGCTAAAATACTTTGCCGAACACAAAGATGAATATAATGCTATTTTTATCGGTCCTAGTACAACTGAACACGGTATAGTACCTAATTTATTCGATAAATTAATGGCAGAGCAAAACAGAGAAATTAAATCTTTTAATGGGGCAATTGGTGGAGCAACAGTAGCAGAGATAGACTTTTATTTAAGAGATATAATTGCTTTAAAACCGGCTAATTTAAACTGGTTATTTATAGAATACCCCGATGCTATGGATGAGAAACTACGTAATTCAGGTTCTGCCAGAAGTATATATTGGCATACTCCTAAGCAAACCATCTTAGCTTTACGTATAATGTTGGAAAAAAAACATCCCCTCCGATTAAAATTTATTATTGCTTATGGCAACTTAAAAAGTTTCTTATATAGAATTTTATCGATGGGTAGATTTTCTAATTTTTGGCAACAAAAAGTATTACACTCCAACCCATTAAAGATTGCAAAACAACAATTATTGATAGAAGAATCTGGATATATTTCCTTAGATCGGTTAGCTAAATATACTAGCAAATGGGACAATGTTAGACGAAAGCTTTTAAATAATTTAGATGATTATTATCAAAATGTAGATAAAGAAATATATAAGTTTAAGCAAAGGAACACTGCATCAATTAATCTCTTTAAACCTTATACTTTAAAAGTTATCAAAAATATGTGCGATCTGATCGAAGAACAGGGAATTAAGCCCATTGTTTTTATATCTCCAACTGTGGGATATGAAGAAACAACAGCAATGGAATTGTATAAAAGCCGCAATACATCAGTAGTTTTTGCTTTAAACAATCCGGAAGCTTTCCCTACTTTATATCAAGTTGACAACAGATGGGATTTTGTGCACTTAAATGACAGAGGTGCAAGGGAATTTACTCGTTCTATGGCAGAACAATTTACTAAATATCTTGAAACAGAAAAATCAGGAATCTATCCTTTATAAAAATTAGAAATGATTTTTACCGAATTTCGCTTCCTATTTTTTTTCCTTACAGTTTTCTGTATCTATTGGACATTAAGCGAACACCAGCATCGTAAAATTTGGTTACTCATTTGTAGCTATATTTTTTATGCCGCTTGGAATTGGCGCTTCTTATCTTTAATGTTGGCTTCCACAATCATTGATTATATCATTGGTTTGATGATATCAAGACCTATAATTGATGATGCTAATCCAGATTGGGAAACTAAGGAAACTGATAGGACAAAAAACTTTGATTGGAACAACCTTGCGTCAAAACCTATAGACTTCCGACAACGCCAACTATGGCTAGTATTGAGTTTAATAGGCAATCTTAGTATCTTAGGATTTTTTAAGTATTATAACTTTTTTACTGATTCAGCGGCTAATTTTCTCAATTTACTTGGCTTACCTATAAGTTTTCCCATTCTACAAATTATTCTACCTGTAGGAATTAGCTTTTATACCTTTCAAACCCTCAGCTACTCTTTAGATATTTACCGAGGTAAACTCAAACCAACTAAAAACTTTTGGGATTTTGCCTTGTTTGTCAGCTTTTTTCCCCAATTGGTTGCTGGGCCTATTGTTCGTGCTGCCATCTTTTTACCTCAGTTATTGACACCGAAAACATTTAGTCAAGTTGAGGTTAGGAGTTGTTTGATGCTGTTTCTGGTAGGATATTTTAAGAAAGCCTGTATTGCAGATAATCTTTCTCTTATAGTCGATGAGTATTTTGCTAATCCAGAGATTTATACAGTAGCGAGTGCTTGGATAAGTGTAATCTCTTTGAGCATCCAAGTTTACTGCGACTTTTCTGGATATTCAGATATGGCGATCGCATCTGCTGGTTTACTAGGCTATAAATTACCTTTAAACTTCAACTTTCCTTACTTTGCCAGTAACATCACAGAACTGTGGAAACGCTGGCATATTACTATGTCTATTTGGTTCCGAGACTATCTTTATATTCCTTTGATGAGAAGACGGGAAAAAAAAGATAGAACCAGTATATTCTCTTATAGTAATCTTATCTATACTATGCTGGTAACGGGACTATGGCATGGTGCAGCTTGGCACTTTGTTGTTTGGGGAGGATTACATGGTATAGCTTTAGCTGTACATAAAGAATGGTCAACACGGCTATCTCCCTACAAGAAATTACTACCTGTTAGAAATGCTCTAGGTGTCCCTTTAACGTTTTACTGGTTTTGTGCTTCTGGAATCTTTTTTCGCAGTGAAGATTTTTTTAGTGGCTTAACTATTGTCAAATCTTTTGTCTTGTTTAATTCTCCTGGTACTGAAAACTTAGAACTTCAAGCTGCATGGATCTTTATTCCTTTAGTATTACTACATTGGGCAGCATACAAAAACTGGTTTAGTAACTGGTGGCGTATAATTCCCAATTGGAGTTTTGCGGCTATTTATGGACTTTGTGTTTCAGCTATTTTACCTTTGGTTAGAGTTGCTTATCAACCTTTCATCTACTTCCAATTCTAAGTTTAAAAGTAACAGACAATTCATTCTTTGGTTCAGCAACCCCGAAAATCGGGATAGATTCTATTTCATTCTGCCATTTTTGATAAATCACTTCTTCTTTTGAGTGGAATCATACTTGTGCTTTGGTGATTAGTTTTTGCTCGGCAAAGGTTGGTCAGGAATGCTATCGGGCAATTCCTCTTCCAGTAATCTGAGGCGAGGATACTGATAAGCCGCAATGGTTCCAACAACTACTACTAAACCGATAACAATGTCTAGAAGACCAATTCCACGACCTTGGCCAACGCCAATTATTTTTCCTAGATTTCCTGCTAAAATACTATCAGGAGCCATCAGAGGTTCAAAAATCAGATCGTCTAGAGGGCCAGCGATCCCATAACCAAGGGTTAAACCCACAGTAGCAATGGGATCTTTCAAACCAAAAACCCTTCCCTGTATCTCTGGAGGTACTTTCTTTTGAAACATGACTTGCACTAAACCGCTAATAACCGGATATATAGCTAACAAACAAAAGTCAGAAACCGTGAATAGAGACAGGGAAGGGCGTAAACCTGCCAAAAATATGAAAAGACCTGCTAGGAGGGTAAAGCCAAATATAGTTTTGATGTAATGCTCCTGAGCTTTCCAGATACTCATCATCAGGCTACCTAATACTATTCCAGAACTGCCAATGGATAAAACAATCCCAAGACCAGTAGGGGAGGTGAGAGATAAAACTAGGGGAGTAGTAAGGACATTAAATATTCCTGTAAATAAGTTATTGCTAGCAAATAAAATTAATAATGCTAGCAATCCAGGTTTGGTAGTTAGAAAATTCCAGCCAAAGATAACCTCCTTCCAAAAAGATTTGTTCCCTGTCTGTTCATCTAGATTATTTAATTCCTGAAATGTAACTACCATCAAGGGAACAATGGCACAAAATAAAGTCGCAAAGTCAATGACAATGATGCCTGGGATGTGAACAATGGGCAGCAATATACCTGCTAAAACTGGTGCAATCAGTTTAGATACACCCCGCCCCAAACTGGTTAAGCCACTGGCACGAGGTAGGTTTTCTTTTGGTACTAGCAGAGTAGTGGCAGCAGCATAAGCATTAGCCTGAAAAGTGCTGAAGCAAGAACTAAGAGCTTCGATGATGTACAAGTGCCAAATTTCTAGGTTTCCTGTGATGAATAACCAAGCTATGCTTAAGGTGCAAAGACCAGCACAAAAATCGGCGATAATCATCGTCCAGCGACGGCTCCAGCGGTCTACAAATCCCCCTGCGATTGGGGAAATGAGTAGACTAGGCAAGCTACCACACAAAACCAGTAAGCCGAACTGGGTAACTGAGCCGGTTTCTTGAAACAACCAGACATTGAAGGCAAACTGAGTTAAGCGAGAACCTACTAGGGAGAGAAATTGTCCAATCCAGATGATCAGAAAAATTATCATCTAGTTATACACCATTGTCATCTTTTGTGTAACAAAACGTAAGCATTCAGCCGTCAGCCGTCAGCCGTCAGCTTATTTGGCGTTGCTGATTCTGGGTATGGTTTAGCCCCCCTAGGGCGTGTTTTCAAACTCGGAGATCCCCCTAAATCCCCCTTAAAAAAGGGGGACTTTGAGTATGGCTCCCCCCTTTTTTAAGGGGGGCTGGGGGGGATCTAAATCTTGCGGAAAACTTTGAAAACACGCCCTAGCCCCAGGGCTAATTCATTGTGATCAGAGAAAATTAGGGCAGCCAGAAACTCGCGTAAACTATCAAAGTGAGCTCAATATGGAACTGTCCTACTTTTCCGATCAAGATCTTTCAATCATGCTGTCATACCA
>NZ_JAAHHE010000160.1:0-14798 GCF_010692525.1 Moorena sp. SIO3B2 | reverse complement strand
AATGTATAGTTTTCAATTTTCAGGAACCGTTCCGTCTCAACTTATATAGCACTCGGAGTAAAGTTTAAGACACACTATACCAAATTCGGTTATTATAGGTTATTTACCTAAATCCTCAAATCAATTCTAGGCAAAGACTTTGATTGTTTTGAATATAGTATTATTAAACCTGATTTAGTATTAGACATCTCTAAATAATCTTTAATAGAGTCACAGCAATCAGACTAAGCGGGTCAAGAATTGATTAAAAATTGAACCTTATTAACGATGGTAGCGGTACCAAAGTATTGATTTTAACTCCCGAAGCCTTGACTACAACCTAGCTAAATCATTACATCTTTCCCACTACCATTTTTACCATTTATCTATGGCTAATTATGTCCATTAAACTCTATTTTTATGGGGTGATGGTATTCTATAAATATCTATTTGTGTTCGCTGTTAACCGTTTTATGTTTCCTGTTACTTTATCCACTGTTCCCTTGAAACCAAAATACTATTAAACTAATATACTTCCGTTGCAATAACTTAGATGACTCAACGTTTATCTCGTCCACCATTACTGAATCGCAGCCTGCTGTGGGGAATTTGTTTTGTCATTTTTATCGGGATGGCGGTTGTTAAAGCTGGTATCTTTGAGCAAGATCTTGTTAATCTGGGAGGATTTTACCAACTCTTGCGATTCTTGCGGGCGAGTTGGCACCCCGAAATGAGTCCTGAGTTTCTGCACCTGACCTTGAAGGCTACCCTCACGACCCTAGCTTATGCCGCCTGCGGCACTTTCCTGAGTATCTTGCTCGGCGTGGTGGCAGGAGTGATCACCTCCCAGGTTTGGTGGTTGACAGTCTTGCCTCACTGGACTCTGCGACAACCCATCTGGCTGGGAATTCGGGGACTGCTGGCCTTCCCCAGAGCGATTCATGAGATGATCTGGGGGGTTTTTTTTGTCAGTATCTGGGGTTTAGATCCTCTGGCGGCCATTATGGCCATCGCCATTCCCTATGGGGCAATTGTCGCGAAGGTCTTCTCAGAAATTCTGGATGAAACGCCCCGAGGTGCTTTGATGGCATTACTCAGTAGTGGCGTGTCCCCCTTGATGGCCTTTCTTTACAGTATCATTCCGCAAGCCTTTTCAAATCTCCTGTCTTACACCCTCTATCGCTTTGAGTGTTCCATTCGTTCAGCTACTGTACTTGGGCTGGTTGGGGCTGGTGGATTGGGCTATGAGATTTTGCTGAGTTTACAGTCTCTTCGTTACGAACAACTATGGACATTTTTCTATGCCCTAGTTTTATTAAGCGCTGTAATTGACATCAGTAGTGTCATCTTGCGTCGCCGGATTAATTTAAGAGTAGTTTTAATTTTAGTGGCCTTGTGCTGTTTGGGGTTTTTGTATGTCAGTCCTGATGTGAGCAAGTTTTGGTCTCCCCGAACTCAAAAACTCTTGGGTGAGATTGCCCAAGCATCATTTCCCCTCGATTTTAAGGCTGTGCCCTTGTCGCAGCTGTGGAAGTTATCACTACAAACTCTAGTTATGTCTGTCCTGGCCAGTGCTGGTTCTGGTCTTGGAGGGATTGTTCTGTCTTTTCCGGCAGCCCATAATTTTTTGCTACCAGGGGGATTGCTCAATCCCAGTCCAAAAGCGTCCCGATTAGCTGGCTTACAAGGCTGGTCTATCCTAGTATTCACCAGGATCATACTACTGTTTTGCAGAGCTATTCCTGCCCCAATTTGGGCATTAGTTGTGATGTTTGTCATGTTTCCGGGAGTTTTACCTGGTGCGATCGCCCTAGGATTGCATAATATCGGCATCCTTGGCAGGTTGATGGCAGAAATGAATGAAAATTTGGAAAAGCCTCCTTTAGAAGCCTTAAAAGCACAAGGAACTCCAGGAGCACTCTTGTTTCTCTATGGGATATTCCCGATGAATTTACCTCGTTTTCTGGCTTATATTTTCTATCGCTGGGAGGTGTGTATGCGAGAGACGGTCATTGTAGGATTAGTTGGGGCTGGAGGATTAGGGGTATTGTTGACCGAACAACTGAGCAGCTTTGATTATCCGAGTGTGGGGATGACGCTGGTTTGTTTTGTCTTTTTGACTTTTTTCGTTGATGGGGTGAGTGCTGCCGCTAGAGAATCGATAACTCCTCATAAATCTCTAAAGTAGTAATGCGATTAAGCTTCTGCCTTACTGGCGTTGCACAATAACGGGATGATGTACCTATTTGTCGAAGGAAGTTTGAACTGTAGACTATAAGCCACTTTTAGTTATGTGCAAAAAATGGTAACATCCCACAAATGTGCAACGGCTCCTCACTAACCTAAAGCTTGGGCAAGATCTTCTAGTAGATCATCAGTATGTTCAAGACCAACAGACATCCGTAACAGATTGTCTGGGGTTCGGGTACCAGGAAATTCCATGGAAGCACGATGTTCAACTAAACTCTCGACACCTCCCAAGCTAGTGGCTCGTGTAAATACTTTCACCTTGCCAGTAAAGGCAAAGGCATCTTCCCTGTTTCCTTTAACTTGGAAAGAAATCATACCCCCAAACAAGTTCATCTGAGCAGCAGCAATTCCATGTCCTGGATGGTTTGGTAATCCCGGATAATGAACAGCTTCTACTTTGGAGTGTTCTTCTAAAAACCGTGCCACCTTCAAGGCATTTTCTGAATGAGCTCTCATGCGGTAGGGCAAGGTCTGAATGCTCCGCAGGAGTAACCAACAGTCGAAAGGGGCGGCTACTGAACCGCCAGCCATCTGAATTGTTTTAATTTTGTGAAAAAATTCATCCTTAACCTTAGTAATCACGGCACCTCCTAAGACATCACTGTGTCCACCGAGATACTTGGTTGTGGAGTGGATAACCAAATCTGCCCCCAACTCCAACGGACGTTGGCTAATCGGTGTTGCCCAAGTGTTATCGCAAACACAATAGACATTATGGTGATGGGCAATATGGGCAATCTTGCTGATATCAGTAATCCTTAACATTGGATTGGAAGGCGTTTCTATCCAAATCAGCTTGGTGTTGGGTTGAACTGCTTCCATCACTGTGGTAGGATTAGCCATGTCTACAAAAGTGACCGCCAAATTCCAAGGGCCAAAAACTTCTCGCAAGAGAAACCCAGTTCCTGTGTAACTATCTATAGGTGCCACTACATGGTCTCCAGGGGACAAAGCCTGGAAGATACTCAAGGTAGCCGCTGAACCAGAAGAAAAAGCGGCGGCTGCTGCTCCCCCCTCCAATTTAGACAGGCATTTCTCCAGACTATCCCGATTCGGGTTATTGTCTCGACTGTAGTTATAACCCTGAGGGTAGCTGCCGTCTGGATGACGTTCAAATGTAGTAGATAGATAAATTGGGGACACTACTGCCCCTGTGGCTGAGTCAATATTATGGCCAGCATGCACTGCCAGTGTCTCAATTTTCATGCAACCTTTTGCTCAAATCACTGATAATACCTTTTCATAGGGAAGACGCCACATCATATATATCTATATATATAGAATATAGCGTTCCTCATACTTATGAGGTAAAGTCAATTTTCTTCCGCCCTTATTAAGGGTGGCAAGGGGGGATTCGTACTCCGTACTCCCTACTCCGTACTCCCTACTCCCTAGTCCCTATTCCCTAAAACCCAGGACTTTGTACCTCACCCAATTGAAAACTACTATATATAAATGTTGGCCATATCATTCCGCATTAATCCGGTCTACGTTGTGTGATTGACTACATAAGACTTGCTGATCACTCACAATAGGGGTAAAACTTAATCAAAACCGATATTCACTAAGGTTTGTTGCCAAATTGCCAATACGATCAGAAAAATTTACCAATCGTTTTAATTAGGTTGAGTTACTTATAGGCTTCCCATTGCCCCGGTATGATAGGGGAGTTGTTGGTAATTATAAAAAAATTGTGAAAAAAATTACACTCTTAGGTTCCACTGGCTCAATAGGTACCCAAACTCTCGATATTGTTAATCAATACCCCGAGCAATTCCAGTTAGTGGGATTGGCAGCTGGGCGCAATGTGGAAATGTTAGCCGCTCAAATTCGGCAATTTCGACCGATGATTGCCGCAATTCGTGATCAAGAGAGATTGCCAGAACTCAAAGCAGCAATTGCTGACCTTGACCCCCAACCTATTCTTTTAGGGGGCGAAGCTGGAGTGGTAGAAGTGGCACGCTATGGTGATGCGGAAGCTGTAGTTACTGGCATTGTCGGCTGTGCGGGTTTGTTGCCTACTATTGCTGCTATTGAAGCGGGTAAAGACATTGCTTTAGCGAATAAAGAAACTCTAATTGCAGGTGGTCCAGTAGTACTACCCTTAGTTGAAAAGCATGGTATTAAGCTGCTACCAGCTGACTCAGAACATTCGGCCATTTTTCAGTGTCTTCAGGGAGTGCCAGCAGGGGGATTGCGGCGGATTATCCTAACTGCATCTGGGGGGGCTTTCCGAGATTGGTCCGTAGACAAGTTAGCTTCAGTGAAGGTGGCTGATGCCCTGAAGCATCCCAACTGGTCAATGGGACGTAAAATTACTGTAGACTCTGCCACCCTGATGAATAAGGGATTGGAAGTGATTGAGGCTCACTTCCTGTTTGGCATGGATTATGACCACATCGACATTGTGATCCATCCCCAGAGTATTATTCACTCCCTGATTGAACTGCAAGATACCTCAGTATTAGCTCAGTTAGGTTGGCCAGATATGCGCTTACCTTTACTCTATGCCCTCTCATGGCCGCAACGGATCTATACCGATTGGGAACCACTAGATTTGGTGAAAGCTGGTAATTTGACTTTTAGGGAACCGGATCATCAGAAATATCCCTGTATGGGCATCGCTGATGCGGCTGGTCGGGCTGGGGGGTCGATGCCAGCGGTATTGAATGCAGCTAATGAACAGGCAGTTGCCCTATTCCTAGAGGAGAAAATTGGTTATTTGGATATTGCTCGTTGTATTGAATCTGTATGCGATCGCCACCAAGCTGATAACTGTTCCAATCCTTCCTTAGACGATATATTGGCAGCAGATCAATGGGCAAGACAGGAAACTATAGCTGCTAGTAAGTTGCTCAGGGATTCGATCACTTTGCCACAGCCTGTCGCTTCAACAAGCCCTTGAGTGGGTCTAATCCCTGCTTAAAAATCCAAAAAAGTTTTGGGAACAGTCGCGCATAGCCCCGACGTTAAGGGCTAGTTCAGTCGGGGTAGTTTAGGCTATCAATATGGAGCAATTCACCTCACGTTATACCCATCGGGTTAGCGTGAGGTGAATTGCGGTCAGAAGCTTAGTTCTACTCAAGTGGCATTCCTGGATAGAATTATGTTATAATTTAAATATGCTGACACTAACCTACGAGTACAAACTGATTCCTTCCCAAAAACAAATCGCCGTCATTGAAGATATATTGGCGGTTTGCCGAAAAGTGTGGAATTACGCTTTAAGGGAACGAAAAGATTGGTACAAAAGTCGAAAGTGTGCAGTTAATTATTGTTCATTACAGCATGAATATATAATTCCAGTAGATCAGCCATATCCTAAATACAAAATACAAGCTGCTAATTTAACTAAAGCCAAAAAAGCAAATCCTGAACTCAAAAGAATAAATGCTCAGGTCTTACAACAAGTTTTAAAGACTTTAGATCGAGCATTTAAAAACATGAAAGAACAAGGATATGGTTTTCCTAGATTTAAAAATCCAGATCGGATGCGATCGTTTGTATTTCCTCAATTTAAAACAAATCCAATTAAAAATGAGTGGATTAAGCTACCTCAAATTGGAATAGTTAAAATGAGATTATCACGGCCAATTCCAGATGGATTCAAGATAAAGCAAGTTAGGATAGTTAAACGAGCTAGTGGTTATTTGGCAATGCTGTCTTTACAAAGTGAAGTCAGTGTTCCTGATCTACCAGGATGGGGTCACCCGCTGGGGATTGATATTGGACTAAATAAGTTTTTAGCAACTTCTGATAATGAGTTAATAGAGCGCCCTAGATTTTTAAGCGAGCTGCACGGTAAGCTTAAATTGACGAGCGACCCCGCGCCGTCGCACGGCGCTAGGGAACGCGCGAGTTGCTACAACGCAGATTGAAGCTAAAGAAAAAAGGGTCGGCAAATAGACATAAACTTAATCATAAAATTGCAAGACTTCATCAAAAAATCTCAGATACTCGAAAAGATTTTCAATTCAAGTTAGCACATCATCTGTGGTGAGCATTCAGCTATCAGCTATCAGCTATCAGCTATCAGCTATCAGCTCAAAGCTTTGAGCTTTTAAATAAAACAAGTAAGCATTCGTTTAATCTTTGTTACGTCAGCTGTTCGCTTAGGGTGGGCCTTTAGCCCACAGCTGACGGCTGACGGCTGACGGCTGAATGCTTACCATCTGTGTGACCAAGCTGGGAACGAAGTTACCGTAAGAATAGTGGAGCCTTTATGGTTAGCAGGCTATGCATAGAAGAGTTAAAACTTGTTGATTAAGGCTCCACTATTCTAAGGTTTCGTCTCCGGAATGATATTTGTTGTTGGCGAAGCCTGTCCGAAGGACATGGACTTAGACTTGAGAACTTGGGCAAAAGGAATGTTAAGTAAACATACCCGTATTGGCTGGTTTTGGTCAGTTATTTAATATCTTAGCTTGGGTTTGTTGGAAACGAGGGGTATATTTTGGCAAAGTTGACTACAGATTTACCAGTCAAATTTGTCCAAATTGTGGTAAACATACAGGGAAAAAGGATTTGTCTGAACGTATACACAAATGTCCTGAATGCGATTACGAAATTAACAGAGATGTTTCAGCTGCTCAAGTAATTTGTCAACGTGGTATCACTGCGGTCGGGCAGATCTTGAAGTTACCGTAAGGATAGGGTCGCCTTATCACAAAAGACTTGAACCTTTTACGCATAACCTACCAACTATAAAGGCGACCCTATCTATCGGTTTCGTCTCGTGGGAAAAAATGACTGTGTAGGCGGGCTGTCGGGGGTTGACAACAACCTAGATAAGTGCTTTGGAAGCAGTAAACCCAAATTGTGAAGTTTGGGAATCCCCCGTTATAATCTCTGATTTAACGGGGGAGGATGTCAAGTGCTTGCCTTAAACTTGTGAGTGGACAATAACAGAAGTTGGAGAGCTACTTATGGACGCCGCTGCACTCTGGCAACGCTATCAGGATTGGCTTTATTACCACGAAGGGTTAGAGCTTTACCTTGATATCAGCCGTATGGGGTTTGATCATGCCTTTGTGGAGGCGATGCTGCCTAAGTTGGAAAAGGCATTTAAGGATATGGATGCCCTAGTCAACGGTGCGATCGCAAACCCTGATGAAAACCGCATGGTCGGTCACTACTGGCTAAGAGACCCGGACTTAGCCCCAACTCCAGAACTCCAACAAGACATTGTCAACACTCTCGACAAAATTGAAACCTTTACCCAAAATGTCCACACGGGTGCCATCCATCCCCCTAGGGCACCAAAATTTACTGATGTTCTTTCCATTGGTATTGGGGGTTCTGCCCTTGGTCCTGAGTTTGTCGCTGAAGCCCTCGGGCTAGACTCTCCTCCTTTAGCCATTCACTTTATTGACAATACTGACCCAGCTGGCATTGATGCTGTGCTAGCCCAACTCCAAGACCGATTGTCTAGCACTCTGGTATTAGTCATCTCCAAATCTGGGGGAACACCAGAAACTCGTAACGGCATGGTGGAAGTTAAAACAGCCTACGAGTCTCAGAATCTAGACTTTGCTGCCCAGGCTGTTGCCATTACAGGTGTTGGCAGCAAACTAGATCAATTGGCAAAATCCGAAGGTTGGCTGGCCACCTTTCCCATGTACGATTGGGTAGGAGGACGTACCTCTGAAATGTCCGCCGTGGGACTACTTCCAGCTTCACTACAAGGGATTGATATCCGTCAGATGCTGGCTGGTGCTAAAGAGATTGATAGCGCTACCGGTAGCCCCCAGCTCAAAAGCAATCCAGCCGCCTTACTTGCCCTATCCTGGTACTTTGCTGGCAATGGCAAGGGGGAGAAAGATATGGTCATGTTGCCTTACAAAGACAGTCTATTGCTATTCTCCCGCTACTTACAGCAGCTGGTAATGGAATCTCTAGGTAAGGAAAAAGACCTAGAGGGCAATACGGTTTATCAGGGCATTGCGGTTTATGGTAACAAAGGCTCAACGGATCAACATGCCTACGTACAACAACTTCGGGAAGGTGTTCCCAATTTCTTTGTCACATTCATTGAAGTTTTAGAAGACCGACAAGGGAAGTCTCCAGAAGTAGAAGCCGGTGTAACTGCGGGAGACTATCTATCAGGTTTATTACAAGGTACTCGCCAGGCGTTGTATGAAAATCAACGGGATTCCATTACCGTAAGCATTCCTCAGGTCAATGCTAGAACGGTGGGGGCATTGATTGCCCTGTATGAACGTGCTGTTGGTCTTTATGCATCCTTGGTAAATATCAATGCCTATCACCAACCTGGGGTAGAAGCGGGGAAAAAAGCCGCCGCTGCCATTCTGGATTTACAGAAACAGGTCATGGAGGTACTACAGCAGGAAAGTGTTGCCATATCTATTTCGGAGTTAGCTGAGAAAGTGGGAGCCCCTGACCAAATTGAAGGGATTTACAAATTGCTGCGTCATCTGGCTTATAACCAGCGGGGTATTGTCTTAGAAGGGAATCTGGGGCAACCAAGTAGCCTAAAAGTTTCTGCTGTATAAGCTAATAGACATTTGACCTTTTTTGTTGACAGTTGACTGTTAATCCTTGACAGCCAACTGTCAAATTTAAGGCTAGTTAACAAAAAAGACCTTGGGCTTCCCTTGTCAACCCAAGAAACTTGCTAGAATAAAAAGCATAAAAGGTTAGATTATATCTAAAACGTAACGTTTTTTACAAAAAATTAACGTTTTTTCAAATTTTGGTTAAAATGCTGGGCATAAAGGTAGCTTCATTAAAGAGGTCAGAGGTGCAATGGCTCAGTCTGATGTAGTAACTGTCGGTCAATACCTTACTCAACGCCTGCAAGCCGCTGGTGTCAAGCATATTTTTGGCGTAGTAGGAGATTACGTCCTGGGTCTGATGGATGTCTTGCTAGAGAGTTCTGTAGAGTTAATCTACACCTGTAACGAACTCAATGCCGGATATGCAGCTGATGCCTATGCCCGCCTTAATGGTGTTGGTGGGTTGTGCGTTACCTATAATGTCGGTGGACTCAGTCTAGTGAATGCTGTGGCTGGTGCCTACGCTGAGCTAGTCCCCTTGATCGTGATTAGTGGAGCGCCTAACAGTTCCCAGCGGCAGCAAAAGTTACTCCTACATCACACTGCCGGTAATTACAATCTACAGCTGGAAATTTTTGAAAAAATTACAGTGGCAGCCGTGAGGCTTACCAGCCCTAGTCAAGCGGCAAGGCAAATCGACCAGACCATTGCTGCTTGTTTGCGCCACCGGAGACCTGTATACATTGAAATTCCCTCAGACTTAGTCAATCAACCTTGTCCTGTTACTGGGGAGCGTGACCTGCCAGAAGCCCCAATTATAGATATCAACGCTTTATCAGAGGCAGTTGAAGAGGCGGTAAGTTTGCTAGAGCAATCCCAGCATCCCGTTATTATAGCTGGGGTTGAACTCCACCGCTACGGTATAGCAGACCAACTTACCAACCTGCTGGAGCAGACGGGATATCCCTTCGCTACCACTCTGTTAGGCAAGTCAATTCTCTCGGAAGGCCACCGACAATTCATTGGTAGTTATGCAGGAGCGTTCAGTCAGGAGTATGTACGCCAACGAGTTGAAACAGCCGACTGTATTTTATGCCTGGGTGCCTTCATGTCAGACATTAATCTGGGTGGTTTCACTGCCCAACTGCCGGAAGACCGATTAATTAACGCTAATTCTGACAAAGTTAAAATCAAACACCACTTCTATTCTCCAGTGTATCTACCGGATTTCATGGCTGGTCTAACTGCCAAACTTCAGAAGAAAAAGTCTGATGTCTTGGATATCAAGCCAGCTATAGAGTCTTTGTCTAAACGCTTTGAGTCACAACCTGAGCAAAAGCTAACCAACGCCAGGTTCTATGAGCGGATGACTCACTTTATTGATGATGAGTCAATCGTGATTGCTGAAACTGGTGATGCTTTAATTGCTACCGTTGATTTGGTACTCCAAGGAGACAGCGACTACATTGGACAGGCCCTTTACACATCTATAGGCTTCTCAGTTCCTGCCTGTCTAGGAGTCGGTTTGGCTGTTCCTAACCGTAGACCGGTTGTGTTTGTCGGTGATGGTGCCTTCCAGATGACCTGTCAGGAACTTTCTACGATTATTAGGCATCAACTTAACCCGATTATCTTCTTAATTAATAATGACGGGTACACTATTGAGCGAGCTATACATGAAGGCTCGTACAACAATATTCAACCTTGGAAATATCATCAGTTACCCCAGGTTTTTGGAAATAGCTGGAGTTGCCAAGTGCGTACTGAAGGTGAGCTAGAACAAGCCTTAGAACAAGCAAAAGTTAACCACAATAGTATCTCCTTTATCGAAGTTCATTTAGATCGCCTCGATTGCTCTGATGGTGTCAAGCGCTTGGGGAAAGCGTTAAGTGCTATGCAAGGATTATCAGAGTAGTAGCTGCTCTAGGCAAGAGGGGGGCTCACTGACTAATTAATCACAAGGGTGCAACTTTGCTGAAGCCTAAGGTATGTTGTTGTCTAGGTATCTATATTAATTTTAGCAGGCAACTCCTATCTCCAGACAGTTCTGACGGAGCTGGCGTCGCCTTTCGGCGACGCTACGCGAACGAAGTATTTTTGGTCACCAATTGAGCACTAGATGACCTAGCTTAGGAGTAGGTTTATTCTAAATGTCAGTACTATAGTTATCCCATGCCATTGATTATTCTGGTTGCAGATGACGACCTGGGCACTCGTCTGTCTGTAAGCGATTATCTGGAAATGTCAGGTTATTCAGTTATTACTGCTGAAAATGGTCAGCAAGCGCTGTCTATGATTGAGACTTATCACCCTCACCTTCTGGTTACAGATATTAATATGCCCCGAATAGATGGCTATGAACTGGTGAGAAAAGTGCGTCAGAAGCCCCCATTGCGGTTGTTACCTGTTGTATTTTTAACCGAACTCAATAGCACCAATCAACGCATCAAGGGTTATCAGTCGGGGTGTGATGTCTACCTACCTAAGCCCTTTGAGATGGAAGAATTGGGTGCAGTCATTCAAAGTTTGCTAGTGCGATCGCAAGTGATTCATACGGAGTTACGATTCCCACCACAGACTACAAAAGAGCCGGTTGATAAACCACCATCGAGATCAATCAACTCCGTAGAGATTAATCATCAATCAGGGAATAATACCCAAGCTCATGCTCTACAGCTGACCAAGCGAGAACAGCAAGTATTGAATTTACTGGCTACTGGTTTATCTAATGTCGAAATCGGTAACCAACTACACCTGAGTCCAAGGACAATCGAGAAGTACGTTAGTAGTCTGTTCAGAAAAACTGATACCAGTAACCGAGCAGAACTATTACGATTCGCCTTAGAACAGCATTTAATCAAATGAATTAATCGAGTTAACCACCAATGGCACCAAAGCTGAGTTCACCATTGGCAATTAGTACTTGGCAGTTTTTAGTTTTGCCTAGTCTTGGTGTAATTGTCAACAACGTGTTCCAGCAGACCTTCGCAAGCGTCTAGCAGTAAATCAATCACCTTATTAAAACCCTCTGGTCCACCGTAGTATGGATCGGGGACTGAGCGCTCGGTGTGATGACTGGCAAAATCACACATTAGCCTTACTTTATCTTTATACTTCCCAGCTGGATCAAGAGAGATAATATCTTCGTAGTTTTGCTGATCCATAGCCAAAATCAGGTCAAATTCTTCCAAGTCAGACCGATTAAACTGCCGTGCTTTCCCCTGGAGTATAATCCCCCGACGTTTGGCAGCTGCTGTCATACGCCGATCCGGGGGAGAACCAATATGATAACTGGAAGTACCAGCGGAATCGCAGACAATTTGGTCAGAAAGATTTGCTTGTGCTATCAAGTGATTCATGATGTTCTCAGCTGAGGGAGAACGGCAGATATTACCAAGGCAGACAAAGAGTAAGGAGGGCATGAGTATATTAATTGGTCAACTACGAGCTGCGCCGTGTTAAGTTTAGCAACGAAATTGCTCTATGGGATAGTTGAACCTATGTGGTGCGATGTCGCTTCATGGTTCAATGTCTAGCAACGCAGTGATTTAAACACACCAACTTATAAAGGGATACCTCCTAATTTAACGGTTATGCAAGGAAGAGATTTAATATTTAAGTCGCGCCGTAGCCTTTACCGCAAGCGCCGCCGACGGTTTAACCTACTGACGATGCTCGCAGGGATAGTTCTAAGTTTGATGATTGTGGAATTGTTGGCTCGTTTCTTACTGGCTGCGGTCGGCAAAATTAATGAGATAGCTCCCTACAAGGGGGCACCCAGAGATTTCACTGTTTACCGTCCCAAGTTCGTTGACCAGACACAGCAGCTTTATGATGGATTACCAGACCTTGGTGATCTAGCTGTCCAACGGGATCTAGGTGTAGGTTACAGTTTATTGGGGAAGCAACAGAGCGATTTTTGGCGCATTAATGAGCAGGGCTTCCGGGACGACGACCCCGTTCCCTTGGTCAAACCCAAAAATGAAATTCGGATTTTTTTGTTAGGTGGCTCGACAGCTTTTGGTCAAGGGAATGCCAATAATCAAGTTACCATAGCCAGCTACTTAGAAGCTCGTCTCAATCAACGGATAACACAGCAAAGGCGTTCCCCACAGAAATACAGACCGATGACCTTACCCCCTTCTGAACCAGAATTAAAGCAAGCACTTGCTCTGCCGCCAAAGATTCGAGATGGTAAGTATCGTGTAATCAACGCCGCCGTACCAGGGTATACCTCTGGCAATGCACTAGCTCAGTTAGCTCTCAAGATTTTACCTTACAGTCCAGACGCAGTAATAGTGTTGGGTGGATACACAGACTTGATGACCCCCAGTGACCAAAATTTAACAGATATTCCTAACACAGAAGCCTTCTTGGAAAACGCGACTGGGCATTTTTGGACCTATCTCACCCAGCAGTTGAAGCATTTAGTTACAAAAACTTATCTCGCTAAAGCAATCACATACTGGGTCTTGCAGCCTCAGCCATCAGTGAGTCAGCGGTCTCTAGTGATGAGGGGGGACGTTATGCCACTGAAGAAGTATCTTCCTCAGAAATCCGATGAACTCGAACGTCGATTGACGCGCTATCGAAATAACCTCAGACATATGCTGCGTTTAACCGCAGGACAGGGAATTCCTTTACTAGTTGCTGTCCAACCAGAAATCACTGGTCGTGGCAACAACAAGATCAAACCAGCAGAGAAGGAAATTTTGCAGCAGTTAGGAAAAGTTTACCAAAAACAAGTGCAAGCCAATTATCCCAAATTGGTGGTAGCGGGTCAGCAACTGGAGAAAGGCTTTCCCAAAAATATCAAGGTTCTCAACTTGTACACAATTTATCAAAACTTTCCCGAACTCGCCTTTCATGATGCCATTCACTTGACAGAAGCAGCCAATATACACGTGGCTAAGAGCTTATATTATGGACTTACTTCACTGCCAAAGCTACAGGTAGCTTCGTTTTACTCAAATCTTGATCAATAGTCAGGTATTAATGGGATATTCGGCATGAGGTTTGGAACCATTTAAAATGATTAATTTCCTCATGCCTATAGTTTTTTCCTACGGAATCCCGAGTGGGGATTGACCGATGAAGTTATAAACCTGGTAAATTTAACCCACTGGTAAGTTCTTCCATGCGCTCCCGCATAGTGGCTGTGGAGGTCTCATAGGCATTTTTCATGGCTGCTAACACCAGTTCAGATAAAGCCTCAGCTCCTTGATTGATAGCATCCTCAGAAATCTCTACACGTAGGGGTTCCTGATTGCCACTGAGAAACACCTTCACCTTACCGTCTTCCCCTGATGTTCCCTCAATTTCCATTTGCTCCAACTGATCCTGGAGCTCTTTGGCACCCTTTTGAACTTCTTGAGCTTTTTTGAACGCTTCGGCTAGTTCTTTCATCTTGCCGAGACCGAGACCAAATCCTTTTCCTTTGTCTTGTGTCATAAAAAATCCCAGTTAATTGAACTCTCCCCGCTTTGAAAAGACGGGGATTCTGAGCGGATGTCGTTGCGCGGGTTAAAACCGCGCTTGGCGCGCTTTCCAATGGCGAATCAGATTCGCCATTGGAAAGCGCCTCTCCACGACGCTCACGGTCTGATATAGAAGTGAATCTAGTATACCGTTGCGGCAGATTCAAAACTGCCCTACCTCCCTGGCCGTAGGCCACGCTACGCGAACGGATTAACAGAGAAGTTAACCTGTGGATTTACTTTTAATTTAAATAACTTTCGGAGTGGTTGTACCAAACAAATCAGGGCAATAAATCACTACTTTTTGCTGCATTACTTGCCTGTTCCATAGTCGTAGGATCAACCCCGTCTCTTACTGGCTGGAATCTCACCATACTAGCAAAAAATCAACGTAACCAACCTTATTCTTACTCGTAATTCTATTCTAACACGGAAGCCCTTGATAAATCCCGGCGCGCTGGCCGTAGGCCACGCGGGGCGCGTTCGCTGGCCACCTAATTTATTGGGTGGCTAACTCTCGCTCGTCAGTTTTCTGTTTAGAAACCCCCTGTCTAATTACGGGGGAGGAAAAACAAAC